>JBCCBY010000114.1:0-9082 GCA_039033795.1 Pseudomonadota bacterium
ATAGCGAAGGTCAGTACTCCGATGCTGCCAATCTGATTGCGCAAGCGATCGAAGAAGTGAAAGTCCTCGGTGCTGTCGATAACCTTATACTGTATTATGACTTACAAGCGAAGATCTACAAGGCCGCCAATCGTCCCGAAGAAGCCCTGCGCTCTTACCTCAACCGTAAAGCGCTCGATGATGATCTGAAGGCAGAGCAAGGCAGAGCACGCGTTGAGTATATGAACACGCGCCGCGAATTGCTTGAACGCAACGCCCAGATCAAAGACCTTGAAGCGAAAACAACCGCCGCCGAGCAAATGCGCCGACGCGATCAAATCATCGCCGGTGTCTCAACCGCAGGGCTGACGATGGTGTTGGTTTTCGCGCTCGCGCTCATTCGTTCGCGCCGGCATCTTCGGTCCTATGCTGATGTTCTCGAAGAGAGCGAAAAGAAAGCACAGACGGCCGTTCAAGCCAAAGCGGCCTTCCTTGCGAATATGAGCCATGAAATCCGAACACCCCTCAACGGGCTTCTTGGCATGACCCAAGTCTTGGCTGAGCGCCGTTATGGCGGAGAACACGACGAATGCGTGGATATCATTCTGCGGTCCGGGGAATCACTGCTCACCATCGTCAACGACGTGCTCGATCTGTCAAAGATTGAAGCAGGGAAAATGACGGTTGTGCCCACACCAACCCATATCCGCGACCTTGTCGAAGACGTCGCAGGACTTTGGTCGGCCAACGCGAAGGAAAAAGGGATCGACCTGCGGATACGGTATTCAGGAGACCTTCCCACCGCTGCCATGTTTGATGGCGCCCGCGTCCGTCAGTGCACGTCTAACCTCATCTCGAATGCTGTCAAATTCACCGAAAGCGGTCATGTGACCCTTCACATCAGCACACAACATGAGGGCAAGGTTCTGGTCATCGCCGTTGAAGACACAGGCCTGGGGATCAAAGACGAGGTCGCCGCAAAGCTCTTCTCCGCTTTCGAACAAGGCGATACGTCCTCCACGCGGAAGTTCGGCGGCACAGGTCTAGGGCTATCAATCGTCAGCAGCTTTGCGCAACTGATGGGCGGCGACGTGACTGTCTCAAGCGTCTATGGCCAAGGGTCACGGTTTGAGCTTTCCGTACCCATCACACCATTGGCACACAGTCCCGCAACCCCTGGCAGCAGCATTCGCCGGCTTGAGGACGCCGCGTCAACCAAATTCTCGTCAATCAAAACGATCCTGTTGGTCGATGACAACCAAGTGAACAGGATGGTGGTCAAGGCATTCCTTCAAAACAGCGATGTGAAAATTATCGAAGCTGAAAATGGTCGGCAAGCGGTCGACCACCTTGAGACCGTTGGCGACGCTGATCTAATCCTTCTCGACATGCATATGCCCGAGATGGACGGGCCATCGTGTATCCGCCATATTCGGGCAGCGAAGGCACCGTGGTGCGACGTTCCCATTTTGGTGCTGACAGCGGATGCGATGGAAGGCGATCGCGAACGCTATATGGAGTTGGCGGTCCAAGGCTACCTTGCAAAACCCGTCGTGCAGAACGATCTGTGGTCTGAATTGCATCGCATCGATAGCGCCGCATCAGCCGCCCACATGGCCACAACCGAGCGGAAATCGCGCGCTTAGGGATCATCAATCGGCGGGCGACGCTTTCCCCAAACCCTTTTGCGATCCTCATGAACGTTAGCATTCATGAGGACTAGCGTCGATATATATATTTTGCTTCATTAGGTTAAATCTGTTCCTTCACAAAATACCTTGAGGCGCTTTCATGTCTTTTGACCGCTGGGCCAAATTAGCCGAAATCATCATTGCGGCAGCCGTGCCCGCGCTGCTGTTCATCTTCGGAAACTCTATCAGTACAAAACAGGCTACTTTGTTGGAAGAGGAGCAGCAAAGGCGAAATATAGAAGCGAGAGATAATCAAAAGCGCGATCGCAGGATTGCCGAACAAACAAGACGCTTTGATGAGTTCGCCCTCATTCTCGACATGATGATTGATGAGGAGAGCAGCCTACGGAGCTTTGCAGGACGGCAGATGATGGATACATTCTCGAGCCGACATGGCAAAAGCGCCGACCCCTATGTCATCGATCTCTTTTTCGTCGCTGAGAAAGTGGAAGAAGAACGCATCACCCGTGAACGCCTCAAGCTTCAAAAAAACCTTGAGACAGGAGTCGGCAATGGCGACGACACCGGGCGCCAAACGCTCTTGCTGGCTGAAACACGCCCGGGCGATGTCTACTCGACGGCCCGAGCAAAGATCTCTGAGAATGATCAAGAAATCCTCCGCCTCAGTCTGAATCCAAGACTGTATCTTCAATTTACCGGCGATGGTGACCGCCATGTTTCCGACCACATCGCGGAACTCGCTCGCGGCATCTCGGTCAACAGCAAACAGCTATCTGTACTCGGTTCTGAATATGTTCCTGATTCTATTGGCTTTAGTGGTATTGAGTTGCGCTACCATAAGGCAGCAGATGAATCCGATGCCCTCGTGATCGAGAAAAACCTCTCACGTTTGTTATGTGCAGACTCATTGGCGATCGAGGATTGTCCTGCAGAAAATGAATTAACGTCACCGATCAAGGTGGTTTACACCACCGTGTTCGAAGACGCCGATAACATCCGCCCCCGCACTTTTGAACTCTGGATCGCTGACGGCGCCGCGCGTATCGCCAGCGATCAACCGCGAGATATTGAGGAACGATTGCAAGACATACTCGCAGAACAACGCAAGCCCGAAATACAACAACAAATTCAGCAAGAGCAACAGCAACAGCAACACTAGCTTGCTAGCACGCTACGCTAATCTGTACCCCCCTCAATGGGCAAGGAGAGAGAAACGATCAGCCCACGAGGCGTGTTTTCAGTGAACGCCAGCACCCCGTCATGGCCTTCAGCGATCGCCTTGGCACTGGCGAGACCAAGGCCGAAGCCTCCTGTCTCGCTTTCTCTCGCATCCGATAAACGTTCAAATGGTTGCATCGCAGCTGCATAAAGTGACGATGGTATTCCCGGCCCATGATCCGCGACGGCGATGACGATGGAATGATCACGCTGATAAACGGTGACTTCAGCGTGCCCTGCATACTTGATCGCGTTCTCAATAATATTGCGTACAGCCCGGCACAATGCATCAGGGCGACAAAGAAGAGACAGACCGTCTTCGCATTCCAACACGATGTCTGCACCCTCTTCGCTAAAGTCACTACACTCACTTTCGACCAAAGATGATATGTCGACCTGCTTTTTTTGTTCACCACGCGAATCACCTTTGAGGTACTCAAGCGCACTCCGTGTGATCCGCTCCATCTTGCCAACACTCGTCAACAAATCATCGCGCACCGCATTATCCCGAACCAATTCCGCCTTCAATCGCAGCGCAGTCAGCGGAGACCGAATATCATGGCCAATTGCAGCAAGCGTAACTGTTCGTCTTTGTACCTCATGCGCGACGTGAGCCTGCATTGTATTGAATGATTGAATAGCGCGCTTCAAATCCGTTGGCCCTGTCGCGTCAACCTCTTCAACCTTCAACTCCCGCCCGAAGGACCGGGCCGCTTGCGTGAGCGCTTGAAGTGGCCGACCAATGCGGCGGACAAAAAGCCATGCGACGAGCGCAACCAGGGCAAAAGTAAGCGAAGAACGAACAATCCACTGGGTGAAAGATGGCGTGAAATGCCACTTATGCGGATGTATCTCTGCGTTCAACCATTGGCCCGTCTCACTCTTAATACTGAGGACAATACCTTGGACTGGAAAGACTATTTCACCATCAGAACAGCTGCCGTAGGAAAAATCGTGCTCGGTGAACGTCACCAGACCCGTTGAAATATTGTCTATGTTTAAGTTCAGGACATCAGCTAAAAATGCTTGTATAGCAATTGTTTCATTGCTCTGACGCTCAACAGGATAGGGCTCTTTCGTCAGCGTATAACCTTCGTGGCAGCGCGAGACCTCCTTGATATAGCTCTGCGCCTCACCTTCCCGCAGCAAAGGAAGCACTGGTAGGATGCGCCCAAGTCGGGCCGCGGAGTAGTCACTGTGCGCCCAGTCCACCACATCATCCTGCTCCAAAACTTCGAACAAAGCGAGAATGCTGAGCAGTGTGCTGAATGATAAAGCCAGCACAGCCATCAATTGATCTTCTATCCGTGCGGGAATATAACGACGCATCAGTCGTTCGGCCAAACAACAGATGCCGCAAACTGATAGCCGCCACCCCAATCGGTGACGATAATTTGGGGGTTTTTGGGGTCTGGTTCAATTTTACGCCGTAGTCTGCTGATTTGATTATCGACGCTTCTATCATAGAGTTGCGCCTCTCGCCCCTTGGTCAGATCGAGGAGTTGCTCTCGACTCAACGTCAGACCAGCATGCGCGACCAAAGAAACAAGAAGAGTATGCTCGCCAGAGCTCAAACGGACGGCAACTCCATCCTCGCGCACCACTTCCTTTTTCGCTAAATCGAACGTCCACCCCTCAAACACGGCGATACCACGACTGTTCCGACGGCGCGGTGGTAGCATTTCGGTTCGGCGAAGCACGGATTTGATCCGAGCCAACAGCTCCCTTGGATTAAAAGGTTTGCTGAGATAATCATCCGCTCCCATCTCGAGGCCAACGATACGGTCGGTTTCTTCGACAAGTGCGGTGAGCAAAATAATAGGAATCCGTGTCGTTTCTTGCAGACGCCGACAGATTGAAAAACCATCCTCACCAGGAAGCATGATATCGAGCACGATCAGGTCAATCCGTGTACAATTTAGCGCCTGGTCCATTGACTGACCGTCTACTGCTATAGAACAGCGCAATCCATTCTGTGTAAGGTATTTTGACAGAGGACGGCGAATATCACAATCGTCATCAACCAGAAGGATGTGGGGTCGGGTCATTGTCTAGCGGCGCCAAGTTGCAACGGTCTCTCTTATAGAGAACACCTTCAAATACACCGTTACGAGACTGGTGGTGCCCCGCATATGCAGAAAATTTGTATCAAGATGTGTCACAACATCAAAGCGCCATGACATGTTACACTTTGCAGGATTCATTGGTGAACTTATTATCCAACAGATCAGTTAGGCGTCATGAGAGAAACCACCCATGAGATTCAATCATGCGCGTCAATATTATCTTTGTTATAACTATCTTCACATGGGCTGCAAGCTTATGTTCCTCTTATGCAATTGGCCAAACGGAGGTAACGTCCAACACCAACAAGCAGACCTATAAAAGTGACTATTTCGAGCGATTCAATCCGCAGACAGCGCGTGATCTTATTGATCGGCTCCCAGGTTTCACTCTTCAGCTTGGCAATGCTCGCCGAGGGTTTGGCGAGACCGCTGGAAACGTCTTGGTCAATGGAGCGCGCCCCTCCTCCAAAGCAGGCGGTGTTGAGGAGGCGTTGGGGCGCATTCCCGCCAATCGTGTTCAACAAATCGACGTGATCCGAGGCGGCGCGGGAACAAGTGAGGCAGCGGGTCAGTCGGTGGTCGCCAACATCATCCTATCAGCAAGCCCTTCTTCGGGCCGCTGGGAAGGACGTCTTCAGCACCCGGCGGATGGGCGTATCAATGCGTTTGTAGACTTTACATTGGTCCGTCCACTTAGGACATGGCAAACATCAACGCAAATTGAAGGATCGATTGATCGGCGGCCCCTCGATGGAACGCGCGTATCGAGAGATGAAAATGGGCATCTAACGGTCTTTCAACGCGAGAAGAGGCCCAGCGCGTCCAACACGCTAACCGTTTCCAGCGAAGCCCAACGCCCTGCTTTCTCGGGCGAATTGAGGTTGACCAGTCGATTGTCGCGGCGATTTGGAACCGTCGACACAGAGCGGCAAGCATTTTTGGCCAGGCGACCAGATGAAACTGTCGACGAACTTTTCCAACTGAACCTCGATCAAAGACTTTGGAATGCTGAGTTTGGTTTCGACTGGACAAGAGGTGTAGAGAACGATTGGTCGATCAAAATTCTGTCTTTATCATCATATAATGATCGTACCGATGATCAAATGACGACAACGGAATCGCCACTCAACACATTCTCCTCTGGTTCAGTTTTCGAGCGTCAACAACGCTCCTTTGAGTCAGTGTTCAGATCCACCATGGCGCGAAGAGGAGAACATCGCCTAAGGCCTGAAATTGGAGCAGAAGTCACCTATAACAGGTTAGACAGCAGTCTTTCGTCTCAAACCGAAGACAGCAGCGGCGTCATAACCAATGTGGCCATTCCGGCTGCAGATGTTCTGGTGGAAGAGCTACGATCCGAAGTCTTTGCTCATTTAATCTGTACAGCCACTAAACGGCTAACCATGGAAACAGGAATTGCAGGAGAGTTATCCGCCATCAGCGTATCGGGTGATGCGGAAAATAAGCAGACCCTTGCCTTCGCCAAACCCTTTGCCGCGATCATCTATAACATGCAGCCAGGCGTTCAGATGCGGATTGATGGGCGACGGCGCGTTGGGCAACTCAGTTTTGCCGATTTCGCTGCATCTGCCTCCGCTGCGGATGATCGCCTTCTTGCGGGCAACCCCGCGCTTGGGCCCGATCAAACAACCCGCGGATCGGTGTCCCTGGATCTGCGCGGCGGAACGGGACGTGCCCTGAACATTGAATTTTTTCATGAGTGGCAGGACGATATCTTGGAGCAATCGCTTCTTCCGCCCGACGGATCAGGCCTAGCCAATGCTGGATCTGCGAGGCTCTGGGGCGTGACCGTGGACACGTCTCTGCCTTTAACACCCCTCATCCCTGGCGGCCTGATGGAGGTGGAAGCGGATATTCGCGACTCCAGTTTCGATGATCCGATCACGGGCGACCGTAGACAAATCTCCAACACGGATTCACCGTCGATCCTTGTCGAGTTCCGACAAGACTTGAACCAGCGGCGAATGGCCTGGGGCGTCTCTTACCGTGCGGCGTTGTCCGGTACCTTCTTCTTCACCGACGAAGAGAGCTTCAACCGTGACGGGGAACGTTGGAGCGCGTTTGCCGAGACCACGCGGTTTTTTGGGGCAAAAACAACCCTCGAACTCTCCGGGATTGGCTCGCAAAACTTCCTTCGGGAGCGCCGGTTCTTTGACCCCGATCGAGGAGGCGTTTTTGCGGGTTCTGAACGGATTGAAACGAACCGCGGCATGTTTGTGAACCTGACCGTCTCAGGACAATTCTAGGGTCGTGGACTTTTCTTCTGCCTCTTGATCATCTTGATCAAGAACACAAAGATGGAAAACGACGTCCGGTGCTGCCAAAAGGGCCCATGCGCAGACGTCCTTATTCCGGTCTTGATGACCAATCGCTAATCGAAGATTTGTAGGGCATTCTGATCAAAGTTCACCAGGTTGGGGAAGATCAAATTGATCTCGCTGTCGCTCAACCCAAACCAACGGGCCAATTCTGCTGCATATTGGTCCACAGAAATCTCAGGGATCATCGATCCGCGCTTAAAGTCGAGTGGATGATCAAGATCAAAGACTGGAACATTTCCAAGAATATTCCGCCCCCTAACCGCACCACCAACAACGATCTGGTGGCCACCCCATCCATGGTCTGTTCCAGAAGGGTTGGATGTGAGAGAGCGGCCAAAGTCTGATGCTGTGAACAGGGTCACGTTATTGCTGAGGCCCGCTGCCTCCATCGCCGCATTGAAACTTGCGATCGCTTCGGACATTTTGGTCATCAGCACAGGCATGTTGGTGGCATGATCATGATGCGTATCAAAACCACCCATCGGTGCAAAAAAGACTTGTCGGTTGATACCGAGAATATCCCTCGCAGCGATCATGTTGGCGATGGAACCAAGCTCCTCGGACAGAGGGTTGTCGGCAAGCACAATACTGTCGCGGAGTGTTTGGCCCGCAAGTGCGCCAGAGAGGACGTTGGTGTTGTCGATTGCCCTATTTTGCAGCTCGATAATATCCCGCATCATGGGATTCGTCGCGCCCTCTCCAGCCAGGCTGTAGTACTCTTGCACTGCCAACGCACGCTGAGCATCCCCTCGGATGGTGCCATTGGTCGCCCAAGCGGTCGCTACGCTGCCAGTTCGCGAAATTTCCGCCTGGCGTGTTTGATTGCCCACGAGAAGCACAGCCTCGCCACCAGCAGATACCGCCGTAAACGGAGAAGACTGACCCATCAAATCAAGCATCATTCCGCCCCATCCCACGCGCGAAATGCCGCCAGAATAGGACTGCCAGGTTGATTGCTGATCGTTATGAGACTGAAGGCGTGCGGGAACTTTCGCCGTACCGTCATCGACGGTCTGACGCGTGGCTGGTTCGATCAGTGGGCCGACGTTAGGAACAATTGCCGCTTTCCCATTTTGAAAGAGATCGTGGATTGCCGTCATATCCTGCGGCATCCCAAATTCGCGTGAGCCGAAGTCTGCTGCATTATCCGGCACCAGATTTAGCAGATTGGTGCGATCCCTGGCGGTTGGATTACCGGCATCGGCAAAGGCCGTGATCAGAGACTGCCGCGCCGACGCCCACGAGTCATAAGAGGGCTGATCCGCCCCAATCAGCATATCGTGGGAGTCAAATCCCCCGAACAAAAAGACACAAACAAGCGCCTTATAGCCGCTTGAATCGGCGGCAAGGGACGTCATGGGAATAAAAGGGCTGGCTGTCAGCGCTAAAGAAGATCGTAGAAAGTCGCGTCGTTTCAACATAATAAACCCCTAACGCTGGACCATGTATTCTGGAGATATGACGATCAGTACAAGTGCCATTTCTAGACGAAATGCATACTCTCCTGGGTTCGTCTCGTCATAAAGGTCGACAGCAGCTATAATCCGTTGTCGGTTTGCTTCACCAAGCGTGCCGCCCGTCAGCAAAAGATCGAGCGCTGTGACCAACGTGGTCGCGTTGTCGGCCAGATCGACATAGGCATCTTGATTGATGTATTCGCTACCATCATCGAGAACAAAGCCGTCGATGATGCTTTCCATGGTGTTGATATAGCCGATAAGAGCAGGGGTCGTTGCAATCTGAAACTCTGGGGTCAACAGATTCGCATCCGCACTCTCTGTACCAGGAGCTGTATAGTCTGGACGGTAAAAGTTGAAAACAGAGG
>JBCCBY010000115.1:0-9040 GCA_039033795.1 Pseudomonadota bacterium
ACTGGGTGCTGACCTCGGAGTCGGGCAACGTGACAGAGATTAGAGCCGGTGACGGTTGGATTTTTCCAAAAGGCTGGAAGGGCACTGCGGAAGTGGTGGAGAAGGTTCGCAAGGTTTACTTTATCGTCAGCTAAAGGACGAAAAAAAACCATTGAACGGTAAAGTCTCGCTGTAACGATTTGGCCCTATCGGCTCAACTTTTCTGCAACTCAGAGACAGCGCGGTGAGCTTCTTCAACCGCGGACTCAAACATGGCATTGGCCGCGGAGTCTGCATTCGCGAACGCTATGCGACCAAAAGGTTGACGTGCACGGATATGCGGATACCGCTCGTCATCCCAATCGTCGTACATCTCGTCAAAAAGTGGTGAATAGTAATAAGCATATCCGTGGGCCCACCGATTAACGGTGATGCCTTGGATGTCTCGGGCCGGGTCAAAACCTGCTTCGCCGAGCATACCAGCGAGTTGGGCCCTCGTGTTGCGCTCAATCGTTTCATAGGGCGTGCCCAGCAATTGGTAACGACCAAGACGATGTTGTTCGCGAACGGAAAGATCCTGATCATAAAGATGGGGAAAACGCTCCATATGCACGATAATTGGTTCATCCGGGTTCGCAGAAAACGAGTAATCGCCCATGCTGACAGGGAAATCGAGCAGGGCGTGGACGTAATAGCTGCTTGGAGCGACCACCGCCCCAATGCCAAGCTCTTTCCATGCCCGCCAATTGCTTAGGGCGACACTGGTATAGAGGATGGGCGTCTTTTCCTGGAACGACAGAGCTTCGCGTTGGGTGTCAGGAAGGCTCGGGCAGAGATAGGGAACGATCGAATGGTTGCACGCGAGAATACAATTCTTGGCACTGACGAGAAAGCCTTGGCCATCCTGCACATAGGTGACGAAAGCACGCTCAGACGTCGCCGGGTTTCCCTCATGCTCGACATTCACCACGGTGCTCTTCAGGCGCAAACGGACGGTTTCGTCAGCTTGGTCGAGCTTACTGTAGTCAAACCTTGTGGTTACGAGGTCATCCATGTTCCCGCTAGGCGCAACAGCGGGGATCATTGCACGGACCAATAGGCGGGCGATTGATGCATTGCCGTCCGGGAAATGATGAATATAGGGCTCTGTGGGCTCTGCTTCCGGAAGACCGGCAGCCTCCCACCCGGGAAGGCCCGTGTAATAAAGCGCGGTCGCTGCCGTCACGGAATCAATACCAGCCCCCGCATCCCCAGTCAGGTCTTGAAAGATGCGAAGCACATCGGGGTGGCTGATCCCAAAGTGTTTCGTCAGCAGATCGCGGTAACTGATGCTGGAGAGAAACTCCCATAAATCGTCATCGCCCAAAACATTCGTCAAAAGATTATCTTTGAAATTCAACAGGCGCAGCAACTCCGTGCGCCCATCATCGGAAACGGGAATTAATTTTGCCGCTTGCTCTGCGGTCATTTCCGAGGGAGCGACGGGGATGTAATCGGCGAAGTAACCAATATCGAACGGTATTGTACGGTTGTCGCCCCATGCTTCCTCACCGAAGAAAAGACCGCCACGAAGGCCGTTGCGCTTGTAGAAGTCTTGGTCATAAGCGGTGTCAAATCGATCGACATCGACGTTAAGATCTCTCAGCAACTTTTTGACGATACGGCTGTACCCAGAAGGCTCTTGTAGCGTTTGGCTGCCGCCGTAACCAATCAGGGTTTGGTCGCCAACCTGAAACTCATTCCTTTTGGCGTGTCCTCCAAAATCATCGTGATTATCAAGAATTAGAATGCGTGCTGAGGGATTATCTTGAAAAAAGAAAAATGCGGCAGACAGACCACTTAATCCGCCGCCCACCACGACAAGGTCGTACTCTTCACTTGGTTTGTTGGGTGCTCCCCAATCGGTCCTGCCTTGGCGGCCCAGCTGGTGCGCAACCTCAAAGGAGCCGACATGGTTGCCGCGCAAACCGGTGATCGCGGGAGGGTAGGGCGCGGCTGCTTGCGCGTTAGCAAGGCCCCCGCCGAATGCACCAGCCGCCATCGCGCCCGTGGCGGCGAGGCTCGCGCCATGGACAAAGTCGCGCCGCGAGATCGCTCGATCCATTCCGAGGTACTGATCAGTGTTACGTCTTTTCACCAGAGAGCTCCTCGCTGAGAACAGGGTTTTGAGCTTGCGGTTTGGCCGCTCGAGGATGATAGCCTCGCCAGATCAAATACGCGCCATAGAGACCGAGCGGAACATAGATGAGGGGTGATGTCAGTGCCAAGAGTGCTTCGCCCGTTTGCCAGTTGATCCCACCATCGGCCGCCAATTCACCTGCACCCCGCTGGTAGGGCAGGACATAAAACCGAAGGGTCAGAAACGGCATGGTGAGACCGTACGCCACCAGCGCAAAGGCAGCGATCATCGTTGTTCTCGTCTTGGTGGCGTCTCGATCTTCGGCGGGTGTTTCATGCAGACGGAGCCTGAAGGCTGTTTCGGCTGCTGTCACCTCACCTGCGCGGGAGACCATGACAATGGTGACCAAGCTCGCTGTTACACCGATGATCGTAGCACTGAAGTAATGCGGTAGGTCGATAACCCCTATATATTCGAGGCCTGAAGGGACGACGTTGAACAAAAATCCAGTCGCCATGCCCCAAAACGCCGCATCCGCCGTGATCCGCTTGCTCCAAACGCTCATGAAGGCGACGGGGCCCCATGATGACGTGAACACCGTGCCCACAAACAGCATCAACCAAAAGATGTTCGGCGGAAAGAAGAAGCTGGTGACCAATGCAATGGCCCCCACCACCAGCGTTAAAACCCGCGTTGTACGGAGGTTCAATGGCTGTGGGCGCGAAAGAACGTCGTTGCTCGCGCTAAATCCCACAAGCGAAAGAAAGGTCGATGCAGAGGAAAGGGCGGCGGCCATAATGCCGGCCAGTAAGATCGCGCCAAGGTAGTCTGGCACAAGGTTCTTGGCCGCCCATATCATGGCGGTTTCTGATGGTGTGATGTTGGGATTGTACAGATTGATTAAGCCGCCCACGCCGTAAATCAAGGCTTGCAAGAGGATGACCGCGAGCGCGGTGTAGATAGACGCGCGGATCACAACATGCTCATTGCGCGCCATCAGATGCCGACTCGATTGCCAAGGACTGACGGCGTAAACCACGCTCCACGCCATATCGATCGTGATGGCCCAGATCAAATAATCGATGGGTGTCGCCCATTCCGTCCCTTCACCGACGATCCCGTGCCACGACGCGATCTCAGGCTTCGATTCAATTTGTGCCATGCGTTCGATAGCCGTGGAGACGCCGCCCAGGTCGCTGATGATCACCACGGAAAACACCACAGTTGCCACCGCGAACAGAATGAACATCAACGTATCGGTGAGGATGACACCTTTAGAGCCGGAATAGATCGTAAAAAGAGTGTAAGCGAGCCATGCTGTGATCAAGCTCTGGGGGTAGGAGAGGCCCGTTAAATCGGAGAGCAGCAGTGCGCCACCTTGTGTGACCACAAGCAGGTAAATACTCAGCGCACCAATAATAATGGCGCCAGAAAGCTGCTGCACGCGTCGGCTGTTGAAGCGTCGCCCAAAAAACTCCGCCACTGTTGGGGCACGGCTGCGCCTCAGATAGCGGCCGAACAACAAGGCCCCGTAAATATAGCCCGCGGTGGTGATCCCCGGGAACAACATATAAGGACCCATTTGGCCATCATAGGTGAAGCCCGCCTCGCCAAGGAAGATCGTTGAGCTGAAGACACTGGCGACCAAAGTGCCTAGGATGAGGATGGTCGGGGCACGCCGTCCCGCAACGAAATAATCGTCAGCATCCTTGACCGTGCGGCCAGCAAAATTGCCAATCGCAAAAAAGATAAACATACTGATGAAAACGGAGAGAGAGAAGATATCCATCGTCTTGCTCTGACGCTGATGCGGGGATGGCTAGCGCCGGAAAAGGGCCTAGTCCGCCACCGCGGTCTCGTCAGCCTCCCTTAGCTCCTGGCGCCATTCATTCAGGTTGTTCTCAAGTGCAATGAAACTGGTGATCCAAAGCAGCTCGTCCCAGACGTAAACGAAATGCCCCTTGACGCCCCAGTAGATGCTGACGAGCAACAAAATGAGATAGCCGATAACCCGAAGGCGGAAATCCCACATCACAACGGCGCCCTTGTAGTGGCCTTTTGATTGTAGGCGGACGCTCAACTCAGTGAGGGCGAGGATGATGAGCCATGTGACCGCTTCGACGAGATCAAAAATCTCGAGAAACGAGTTCTCGCGGAAACCCGCTAGGTCTGTCACGATCGGATAGTTTGAGAACAGATAGAGATCGCCTGCATAAGCGATCGACCCACAGGTCTCGGCCGTGATCTCCGTGTACTTTAAATTACGGACGAAGGACAAATCCTGTCCTGACAGTGCACAAAGATCACGTGCGCCTTCGATCATCGCCGTGCCGGGAATCTGAAGAACGAGGACGGAGTAGGAATAAATCGTCTGAATAATCAGCCCTGCAAAGAGCAATTTACCCAGAGTCATTGCGCCCAATACGATGTTGTTATCGAAGTCGTCTTCGAGCCAGTAGGTTTCGACCTCGTAGATAAAGATCAGCATCATCCACGCAAAGACATCGAGTGACGCGGCGTAGGCCGATAAAATTTTGAGGAATGACGCATCGTCGGTCAACGTATGTTGCGCAACCGTCCAGTCTTCGTGCGCGTAGTACACGACGTTGACGAGCAAAAGAGAGTACACGGTCCATTTAAAAATCAGGAAGCCATTCCGTTGGAGAAATGACAGCGCCGTTTCGATGGACAAGACGGATGGTTCTGTTGATGTGGATCGAACTTGCAAATCAAACGTGCTTTCCAGTGATCGAAGACCTCACACGCACAAACACGCAAACACCGTGATGGTTCGGTCTCACCCTCAAGATCGATGGAAAGATAGGTCATTCGTGATCACGAATGCAAGCAAATACGCTGTGTTTTGGTTTTTTGTGATCGCGTTCTGCTAGGCGAACCGATAGGGCGCCCGCAAACGCCAAATCGCGGAGCACAGAGTTCTAAAATATTGATATCACAAATATATCAAGAGAAGAATAGTGATTGCTTGGTCGTGACACTCTCATTGTGGGCTCCGCGTGTGATCACAGAAAAGCCCTGCTCTTTGCGCGCGCGTAAAGGTCTTTTGCCACGATCCTTGCAACGTCGCCGATGCGCCATAAACTCGACGACCTCCGAAACTTTTGACCTCAAGGTGTGCACAGAAAAGATGTCACTTCAACGCAATGAAACAGCTCGGCGAGACTTTGATATGGCGGTGCGCCTCATAAAGGCCAATGCCATTGATAAAGCAGAAGCTTTTCTGCGTGGTTCACTCAAGGAGCACCCCAACGACCCGAATCTTCTGCGGATGTTGGGGGTGTCTCTCACGCGGTTAGGTCGACTTGAAGAAGCCGAGCGTGCCTTTGTCCACGTGACCCGGTTGATGCCAGATTTTGCGGCCGTTTACGAGAACTTGGCCGATGCGCAGATCCGCCAAGGCAAAACGGATGATGCGGTGGCGTCACTCCAGGCGGCGGTCAAGCGTGACCCGTCACTGACCAGCGCCAGCCAACGCTTGGGCGAGTTGCTTGCTGTTGCGGGGCGGGGCGTCGAAGCGGATGAGGTTTTCCAGCAATATCTCGACAACAACCCTGACCGGCAGGCGCTGGTCGAGGCGATGGAGCTCAATCGGAAAGGGGACACCGCGAAAGCGGAGGCCATCTATCGCGGCGTTCTTCGCCGAGACCCCGAGAATGTCGACGCTTTGCGGCTGATGGGCGTCCTCTGTGTCAGGAGGGAAAGTTTTAACGACGGAGAAGCGTTCTTTCGGCGAGCGGTGGAGGTGGCGCCCGATTATTGGGCCGCGTGGATCAACCTCGGTTCTGCGCTCAACGACCAACAGAAATTCGATAAGGCAGAAGCAGCCTTTAAACGAGCACTGAAAATTCGACCAAGCTCCGTGCACGTTTTGGAAAAGCTTGGGGCCAACAGCATGAACGCGGGCAAGTTGGATGACGCCGTTGGGTGGCTCAACCAGGCCCTCGCCATTGATGAGAAGCATTTTCCTTCGCTCCTTTGTCTTGGTCATGCGCTCAAGACGATTGGTCGCCAAGATGATGCGATCGATGCCTACCGGCGATGTGCTGATTCCAAACCTGATTTCGGAGAAGTCTATTGGAGTCTTGCTAATCTCAAGACGTTCAGGTTCGATGACGACGAGGTTGACGAAATGAAAAGTCAGCTGGCGGAGGTTGCGAAAATACCTGCCGGTGAAGACTCCGAGATTTCCTTCTCATTTGCTCTTGGCAAGGCTTATGAAGATCGCAAAGACTACGCCAAAGCGTTTGATTTTTATGCCAGTGGCAACGAGAAGAAACGCCTAAAGGTTCAGTACGATCCAATTGAATTTGAGAAAATGAATGATCGGATCATTGATGTTTTCTCGAAGGATTTTTTCGAAAAGCATGCGGAGCAGGGATGCAGTGACCCTTCGCCTATCTTGATTGTTGGGTTGCCGCGCTCCGGCTCGACTTTGCTTGAGCAAATCCTTGCGAGCCATTCACAGGTCGAGGGGACTGCAGAGCTTCATTATCTCTTGAGGCTCGCCACTGAGACTGGTTTTAACCGCGTCGACGGCATTAAGTATCCTGAGTGCATGCACGAACTTACGCCTTATCAGATCGAAGATCTCGGTAAGGAGTATATCGAGAACACGCTGTCGCATCGGACGGGGGCACCTTACTTCACGGACAAGCTACCGAACAATTTCACTGGTATCGGGTTTTTGCATACGATCTTGCCGAATGCGAAGGTGATCGACGCCCGGCGGCATCCTTTGGACAGTTGTTTGGGCACATTCAAACAATTGTTCGCAAGGGGACAGGTGTTCTCCTACGACTTTTATGATCTTGCTCATTACTACGCGCAATATGTTCGGCTGATCGATCATTGGAACGAAGTCTTGCCTGGAAAAGTACTCACTGTTCAGTATGAAGAGGTTGTTGGAGACCTGGAGGCGAACGCCAGACGCATCGCCGATCATTGTGGTCTTGAATTTGAAGAGTCGATGCTTCGTTATCATGAGACCAAAAGAGCGGTGAAAACGGCGAGTTCGGAACAAGTGCGTCAGCCAATCTATAAGGGTTCGGTCAACTTGTGGCGTCGCTACGAGGATCAGCTCGAAGAGTTGATCGACTTTCTGGAGCCGGTTCTGCTCGATCTGCCGGCCGAGCAAAGACCGCAATCCCTTCAATCCGGTTAGCGAGTCGGCCAATCAAATGGCCAAATCGCGAGGCCGTGGATCGCGTTTCGCACATCAAGCGACAGGTTGACGGCCTTGTTCGCTTTCTGTGTCGTGAGATCATAGATCGAGATCGTTGAGGGTGACGAGCCGCCAGCAACTTCATTGTCGCCGATGACACATAGGCCACGACCAAACCCTTGCCTCGCTATCCGTGAATCGTCGAGTTTCGTATGGGTCAGTTTGTGGGGCGCAAAACGCGGTGTACGAAACGCCATCCGGCCGGTGGGGCTTTCAAAACGAACCGCATCGGACTGCGTGTCATTGAGCAGCACGCCATCACGATAGGGGCGAGCATTATGGATACCCTCAGGGAGTGTCGTCATGACACCGATTGCTTTTCCGTTGTAACGAAGCAGCGCACCCGTCCGGATACCGCTTATATACATGCCTCCATCATCACAATGGACATTGTTGAGGTGCAGTTTGTTGAGAAGGAGCGGGCCTTTTTCACCGTTTGGATCATAACGGCTGGCACGAAAAACGAGGCCATCTGATTTAACGTGTAAGGCCCAATCAAAGGTTTTTGATTGAAGGTTAAAGCCCAAAACAGAGTCGAAACCAGTTGAGACGATAAACAGGTGATGGCCGTGAATGCTCACCTCATGGCAGTGTTTGAGGTATGGATTGCGGTACGACGCGACAATTTCAAAGGATTGATCAAACACGAACAGCTCGTCGCTTGCGGCAATATAGATATGGTCGTCATGACAAGCGATGCCGCGAAGACCGCGGTCCCAGCCTCGGCCTTGCCAGTCGATATCGACGGTATCCCAATCGACTGGCTGGAGAATGTCATCGGTCTCCAGATTAACGAGATAAACGCCGCCATGGCTCTCGCCTTGGTCCGATCCGCGCACGACAGAAGTTGCAATTAAGACAGTCATGGGATGCGCCCTAGGCAGAGACGACCTGGGGGCCTGGGACGTAGTCGAATATAAAAGTGATCCGGTCTTCATCACCTCTATTGATCACGCCGTGGCGTTTTTGATTGTTGATTTCGTAGGCGCTTCCTGGGTGCATTTTGTAGGGGCGGCCATCGATCATAAAGCGAACTTTGTTGTTGGTGGTGATCGGCACGTGGATCCGATGACCCTGATGGAAGGATGTGTGCTGGTCGGTATGGGTGGTGATGGTGCTTCCCGCCTTGAGCTTGGCCGCCATCGCCCGGATAATTGTTCCGCCCTTGGGATAGTGCTCCTCGATAATGCCGTGCATGAGGGGAAGTGCCTTGTCAGCCATTCGATCCCAGCCTGATCCCTTCACGAGGTCGATGTTCGGCCAATCATCATGATCGCAAAAGATCATGATCACCGATTCTGTGTCTTGATGAACTTCGTCGAATTTTTTTTGACGGAGCTGTTCTTCGCGCCAAACAGAATCCTCAAAGGACAGGATGGTTTCCCGCAAAGGCTCGGAGTTGACCGCGCCTAGGTCTTTGATCGGAACGCCGATATCCATGCCAAATCCGCTACGTTTTCAAATGCCTCTGCAGAGTCTGTGCCGCCTTCACCGATCGTGTCAATTGCTGAGGCCTCACCAACCAGGCGCGGCCCCGTTCGCGCTTGGTTTGAACGATCCTTTCCGCGGCTGTGGTGATTTTGCCACAATTGGTCGTCTATTGGGTACATATCCTTGTGAAGTGACTATCCAACGGACCAGAATTGTGATCACGTTTATCCAATTGTGGTTCGCTAGGGCCGAATTAGGGGCATGACCAG
>JBCCBY010000116.1:0-8973 GCA_039033795.1 Pseudomonadota bacterium
CAAGGGCATCTTCGGACAAAACGTCGAGCGCTTTGGAGGTGAGATCCGCGCGCGCCAGCTCTTCTGCCTCCCAAGCCGGGCTTGCCCAGTCGAGGGTCTCGCCTGCAGCGGCGGCATCTTCGGGGGTGGGAAGTATCGCCAGCTCAACCTCGGGAAATCCCAGACGATCGACAAAACCATAAGCCACGGCCGTCACCTGGTCGGTCGGCGGCTCGCCCAAATGCGCAAACCAAGGCATCCGATCGAAGTTCTCCGCCAATCGGCGCGCACCAACGAGCAGCGGGATCTCTCGCTCCAGCTCGCCAAAAAGCGCCGGATCGATGGGCGGCTGGTCTTCATTTTCCAAGGAAAGCCCTCTTTCTAAACGACGTGCGCCCGCCTCTTTGGGGGAAAGAGGCGGGCGCGGTCTAGGGCGTCTTCCAGGCCAGCGCGGCCTAGGCAGTCCCGGGGTCGGGGGGCAGAGTGCACCGGAACCGCTCCGATAGAGTAATTGTCAGGAAGCATTTCTTCCAGTTACGGCTACGTAGGATTTGACCGTGGTAAATTCGCAACAGTAATCTGTTAACGATCACGAATGAAAGCGCCCTCTGACTCAGGGATTTTAAAGAGGCGCTGAGGAAGTCGGCGCTTCTCCTCCACATCGTCAAGGCTAATCACCGTGAGGTTCCCGCGCGGGTCGTGAAAGGACCAACCGGACAAAACGATCGGGTCCATGTCAAAGAACAAGGACAGCTGTCCTTGCAGGTCCTTATCCTTGGCTGCGAGGTCAATGCGGAGGCCGTGCCTGTTCTCTTCCACCGCCAAAACCTCGGCGCTGTTGAGATCAAGCTCTGAGGCCAAAAGGAATCGCAAGGGGGTTTGACCGACGGGATAACTATCGGTGGTCTCGAGCTCCGCGTCATGAACATAAACAAGCCCGCCAGTGGCGACGATCAATTGCGGGTTGGGTTCATCATACTCAAACCGCAAACGGCCAGGGCGCGCCAAATAGAGCTTGCCGGTGGAGACATTGCCGGACGGCGCCACCTGGGTAAACATGGCCTCGAGATTGCCGATGGCCTCAAGGCCAGCCGCAGCCGCTTCTAGCAAGGTCATCTTCCGCTCATCGGCATCCGCGATGGTCTCTTCTTCGATGTCGACCGGTGCGGCCATTGCCTCCAGCGCAGGGGGCTCCTGCACCAAAATAGCACCGAGGGTGAGAAGAAAACTCGTAATCACGACCATGAAACTCCCGAGGGGTCGCCCATCCCCTAGCGATGCTGAACGCCATTCCGAAGTGTCGATCCAGAAAGGCCATGACACCCAGCGAAAATCGATGCCCGATTTGCGGCGCCGAGGCCACCGCTTGTTTGCTATAGCGTCATCATGATGCTGCTCGAAAAAACCGACGATCTTTACACGGCGCTCATCGAGCGTGACCCGCGCTTTGAAGGCCGGGTCTTTGTCGGCGTGACCACCACGGGGATCTTTTGCCGCCTGACCTGTCCCGCACGAAAACCAAAACGCGAGAACACGCGGTTTTTTGACAGTGTGACGGCCTGTATCGAGGCGGGGTTTCGGCCATGCAAACGATGCCGGCCAATGGCCTCAGCGAGCCAATCTGACCCCATCGTTGAACAGCTCATGACCGCCCTGGAGGCTGACCCCCTTAAGCGGTGGAGCGAAAACGATGTCGTCGCCTTTGGCATTGATCCATCAACCGCGCGCCGCAAGTTCCGCGCGGCCTACGGGGCCACATTCCTAGAGATCGCACGGCTAAGGCGCCTGCGTGCTGGCGCTGAATCGAGGAAAAAAGGAGAGAAAACAGTGGACGCGCAACTCGATGCTGGATTCGAATCACCCAGTGGATTTCGTTCGGCGTTCGCCAAACTGCTGGGCCGGGCGCCTGGCTCGTTGACGGGCGGAGAACGCCTCAAAGCTGATTTTCTCGACACGCCGCTTGGCCCGATGATTGTGCTGGCTGACGACCGGGCTCTTTGGCTGCTTGAATTTGCTGACCGCAAAGCGATTGGCCGCCAGTTGCAGATGACCGAGCGGGACTTCGGCGCATCAGTCGGCCTTGGGGTCACCGACATCATCGAAGAAACCAAACGCCAGGTCTCTGCCTACTTTGACGCAAAACGCGAAAGCTTTGATCTTCCCTTGGCTCACTTCGGCACACCTTTTTACCGAACAGTGTGGGAAGAGCTGTGCCAGATCCCGATCGGCACCACGCGGAGCTATAAAGAGATGGCTGAAGCCATCGGTCGACCGACCGCGATGCGTGCTGTTGCGCGGGCGAACGCCTCCAATCGTCTGGCCATCGTCGTCCCCTGCCACCGTGTTATTGCCGCCAATGGCGATCTTGCCGGCTATGCGGGGGGGAGTTGGCGCAAATCTTGGATCCTCCAACACGAGAGGGAGATTGGCCCCTGCCGTTCGTTCTAAAGCGGCACACCCATTAACCCTCTGAACGAAAACGGTTTTGAATTTATTCAAATTGTATACGTGACGTTGTCACGGGCAGTTGAGAGGACACATGACGAAGAATATCCGTACACTGGTAGCAGGCCTCGCCATTGCTGCCGCCACGTCCACCGCAGGCGCACAAGCGGCTGTTTTCCTTGAGCAGACCGGCACCCTTGGCCCAACCGAAGTGTCTGCCTTCTCCTTCGACGGCTCGGCCGCAGAAGGCTACAGCTTCCACGATCCTGTCCATTATAGCTACAATGGCGACAGCGAACATGGTCTGCCTGCAGCAGAAGACGGCGTCGCCAAGCTGTTCCTCGTGGAGACAACCACAGACGGTCTGACCCTTTTCGGTGTTTTTGACTCCACCAGCGACGGCTCAGGCGGCCACCAAGACAGCACATGGCGTTACTTCGAAGGTGACAGCGATGGGGCATTGATCGTCCGTGACGACGACACAGGCAACGACGTCTACGATGAGATCACGCACGGCTATCATCTCGATCACCAGTGGTATTCGTGCTGCACGGATGGTTTTGTCTTCAGCCTCGACTTTGATGAGTTCGATCTTCTCGGTGAACTGATCGATGGCGGCACGGGCCTGAACAGCCTCGTCTTTGTCACCCCTGGCGAAGAAATCGAGCTGACACTGAACGATGCTTTCCGCATTTACACAGACACAGCTGCGATGCCGATCCCAGGCGCCCTCCCTCTTGGCGCGCTTGGCTTTGCCAGCATGATGGGCGTTGCTCGTCGTCGCCGCAAAGCGTAACGGCCGACAACAAGACGATGAGAAAGGCGACCCTCCGTGGTCGTCTTTTTTATGCGGCATCCTCGCCGATCAGGATCTCGCGTTTGCCCGCGTGGTTGGCCTGACTGACAATGCCCTCGTCTTCGAGGCGTTCGATGAGGGTCGCCGCGCGGTTGTAACCGATCTGCAGGCGACGCTGGAGATAGCTTGTGGAGGCTTTCCGATCACGCGCCACAATCGCCACCGCCTGGTCAAAGAGCGCATCGCCCGAACCGGTGTTGCCGCCAAGATCGAGACCAAGCTGTGCCGCGGCGAGGTCGTCATCCTCACCGCCCTCTGTCACCTCTTGGATATAATCAGGCTTGCCCTGTTTTTTGAGATGCGTGACGATTTTCTCCACCTCATCGTCCGAAACAAAGCCGCCATGCACGCGGGTGATCCGGCCCCCGCCCGCCATGAACAGCATATCACCTTGACCGAGAAGTTGCTCCGCACCCTGCTCACCAAGAATGGTCCGCGAGTCGATTTTTGATGTCACTTGGAAGGAAATCCGCGTTGGGAAGTTGGCTTTGATCGTCCCGGTGATGACGTCCACCGAGGGACGCTGGGTGGCCATAATAAGATGAATGCCCGCCGCCCGCGCCATTTGTGCGAGCCGCTGGACCATCGCCTCAATGTCTTTGCCAGCAACCATCATGAGGTCCGCAACCTCATCAATCACCACGACGATGTAAGGCATCTTCTCTTCGTCGAGGATTTCTTCCTCATAGGTCGGCTCGCCGGTGTCTTGGTCATAGCCGGAGTGGATCTTACGGATGAGCGGCTCGCCTGTGGCCTTGGCTTCAGCGACCCGTTCATTAAATCCGGTGATATTCCGAACACCAACTTTTGACATCCGGCGATAGCGCTCCTCCATCTCGCGCACGGTCCATTTGAGGGCCACCACGGCCTTCCGCGGCTCGGTCACCACCGGCGCAAGAAGATGGGGGATGCCCTCATAGACGGAGAGTTCGAGCATTTTAGGATCGACCATGATCAGCTTGCATTCCTCAGGAGGCAAACGATAGAGAATCGATAAGATCATCGTGTTGATCCCCACCGACTTACCCGACCCCGTGGTCCCTGCGATGAGGAGGTGAGGCATTTTCGAAAGATCCGCATATTGCGGCTCACCACCGATGTCTTTTCCAAGCGCAAGCGTCAGGTTCTTGCCACTGACGAATTCATCGGTGGTCAGCATTTCTCGGAAATAGACCATCTCCCGATCATCATTGGGTAGCTCGATCCCGATGGCATTGCGGCCCGGCACGACAGCCACGCGGCAGGCAACCGCCGACATCGAGCGGGCGATATCATCAGCCAAAGCAATGACGCGGGACGACTTGGTGCCCGCCGCTGGTTTCAATTCATAGAGCGTGACAACGGGACCGGGACGCACGCCGGTGATCTCACCGCCGATCTTAAAATCCGCAAGCACCCTTTCGAGCATCTGCGCGCGCTCTTCGAGATCTTTGTCGGCAAGGACCTTTCTATCCTTGGCAGTCGGCGCTTTAAGGAGCTGCACACCAGGAAACTCATAGGCTTCGCCTGCCCGACGTTTAGAAATCGCTGGACGTTTTCTCGGCGGCACTTTCTTAGGCTCACGGACGATACGTGCCTTCTCGGGGACATCGTCTTCAAAGCCGTCTTCCTCATCTTCGTATTCGTACTCTTCATCCTCACCGAAGACGTACTCGTATTCTTCAGCAAGTTCGCCGTCGCCGTCGATCTCGATCGTTTCCTCGTCCACCTCTTCCTCGGTGAGGGGAGGAAGTTCATGCAAGGGTTCGCCGATGTCGCGCGCTTCGCGGAACGCCTCCCATCGGCTCTGAAGAGTGGCCCAAGTGACCTCAGCGGTGTACCGCACAGCGTCCGCCGCCGCGACGACATGGGCCCACCGGGTGCCGCCAGAAAAAGCAAGCAACGAAGCGCCCAAACCAAAAAGGACGACCGCAGCAACCATGCGCGCAGCGGGCAGGTGAAGGGCGCCGACAGCACCCTCAAGTCCAGCGGCTGAAAGATCGCCGAACAACCCGCCAAAGCCCACGACAAAAGGCCAATCGAGACTGCGCGGTAAACAAGCCACGAACCCAGCAAACAGAACGGCGCCAACAGGCAGCGCCGCGGCCTTCAGCCATGCACTGAGCGGCGTTTGGCTCGGTGTTCCGTAAACCACCGCATCCACACCCCAGACACCAAGAATGAGAAGAACAGGAAAAGCCGCACCGCCAAGGGTCTGCAGGAGAAGGTCGGAAAAGATTGCCCCCAAGGGCCCGGCCGAATTGGCCACCCAATCTCGGCCCGTTGATGTTGAGAGACTGGGGTCGCTGATGTCGAAGGTGACAAGGCTGATCAAACCCAAAAGCGACAGCCCAATCATGGCGATTCCGCCGGACCGAGAGATCAAGCGCTTGATGGCGGCTTGGGCCTCATCCTCAGGCTTTGGTTTCTGAGCGGACTTGCTGCGGGCCACGGGGACGACGGTTCTCCTGCGGGGTTAACTCTCCTCTCCGTCGAAGCAAGCTGGGGTTAAGACCCTATTAAGGCTTATAAAGAGGGGCTTTCACCAAACCCGCCGGGTGGGCGGGTTAGTCGATGTCCAACGCAGGGTCGCCGCGGTCATCGTGCTCATGATCATGGTCATGTTGGTGAGGTTTTTTGCGGCGGGTGATCGCGGCGCGGATCAAGGTCGCGGCCAACACAAGGCCACCGATTGTCCAGACGATGGCGGCAAACATTGGATCGATATCATCAACATTGCGCACGGTGACGAGAAAGATGACGAGAACCAAGAAGGTGCCCATCAGCATCGTCCAAAATCGCGTCGTCAGTTTCACCTGGAGCTCTCCCCACGTTGGCTGCCAGCACAACCATGGGGAGGGTAGCACCCAACATCACCGCGCAAAAGGCCGATGGACGACCGCGCCGACCCGTCGCTTTGCATGAACTTGGTCGCGGGCATAAGCACTGGATATGAACCAACGTTTTGACATAGCTGTGGTTGGCGCAGGCATGGCGGGCCGGCTGATGGCCTTGGCGCTCGACCATGCCGGGTTTTCCGTCGTGCAGATCGACCGCGCCGCGGCGACAACCCTTCCCGATGATGGCCGCACCACCGCCATCGCCTATGCGGGGATCAGGCTCTTCAAGCGATTGGGGCTATGGGAGGAGCTTGGTCCGAAGGCGGAGTTCATCACGGACATCTTGGTTTCCAACGGCCAGCCCGAAGGCCGTTTTCGGCGCGGGGGTCTCATGGGCGGCCAACTGCATTTCCCCGCCACCCTCTTGGGCACCAACAACGACGCATCGGAGGTGCCAGCGCTCGGCGCCATTATCGAAAACAAAGACCTCTTCTCAGCCTTCATCAATCGCGCCGAGCGCACATCAATCAGCCAAGCCTTTGGCGCGTTGGTGTCAACGCTTGAGCCGGGGACTGGCGCGACGCGACTGACGCTTGCCAATGGCGAGACCATCGAGGCAAGCCTTGTTGTCGCCTGCGACGGTAAAGGCTCACCCCTCCGCTCTCTGATGAACCTCCAGGTGATCCGCTGGAGCTATCGGCAAAAGGCGATCATATTTAACATTGCGCACCAAAAACCCCATGGCGGGGTGGCGCATGAGATCTTTTATCCCGAAGGCCCCTTTGCCATCCTTCCCATGCGGAACAACCAAGCCTCGATCGTTTGGACGGAGCGCCTCGCCGCGGCGGACAGCTATCTCGGGTTGTCCGACAAAGAGTTTTTGGCCGCAGCGAAAGAGCGTATTGGCAATCACCTCGGCGCTGTCGAGATCGTCAACAAGCGGCAGAGTTATCCTCTCTCTCTGCTTTACGCGCCGAAGCTAACAGCCGACCGGTTTGTCTTGGCTGGTGATGCAGCCCACGGCATTCACCCCATCGCGGGGCAAGGCTTTAATTTAGGGATCAAGGACATCGCGGCCCTGGTCGATGTCCTGACCGAAGCGCGGCAAGCCGGGCTTGATATCGGACACGGCACGGTGCTGGCGGACTATGATCGGTGGAGACGGTTTGACGGACTGGCGCTATCGATGGGAACCGATGCGCTCAATCGTCTGTTCTCCAACAATTGGGGGCCTCTTAAACACGCGCGGGGCCTTGGCCTTGGCGCAGTTCAGAGGATCGACCCGCTTCGACGCTTTTTCATGAAGGTCTCCGGCAGCGATCTTGGGCAGTTGCCCAGCTTGATGCAGCCGCTCTCCAACGCTTAGCCCCAGGTCAGTGCGCTCCAAGTGAAAAGGCCGCCGATCAACGCAAACGCAATCCATGTCTTGTACTGCGTCGCCTTGATCAAAAACGGCGTGACGGCCAATCCGGAAAAAAGCACCGCAAAGATGATCAGGAACGACCGTCCTGCCATGTCTGGGAAAAAATAAAGAGACATGAGCTGGGCCGCTATGCCTAACCACAGCACACTGACCAAATGCCAAGTGGCCTGGATGGTCACGAAAAACAGCCTTTGGCTGTTCATAATCTCTGGGAGGTTGTCGGTCCTTTTGAGAGGACCGAGGATGTACCGCTCACCGATGAACGTGTGAAAAAGGCTCATGAACACGAGCAGTCCTGCCACAATAAGCATTGCCATTGGCTCTCTCCCTTACACGGACGTAAGCTGACCTTGATATCATTCAAGGGTCACGGCGACGACGCCAAGCCTTTTCGTGATGATGATACAACTTGATACAGAGATGGTGCGGCGCAACAAAAACTGGACACGAACGCCCCCATCGGCTCGCATGCAGGCTGAACCAACCGTGAGCGAGGGGCTTTTCGCATGATCCACCGACTAATTGTGCTGTTTCTGACGATCGGTTTCGCGCATGCCGGGCAAGCGCCTGCAACGCCCACCCACTACACCCCCACCGACACGATCCTTATTCTGGGCGCTGTCCCGCAAGAAATCCCGCCCTTCGTTGAGGCGATGGAGGACCGGGAGAAGAAATCGCTGTGGGGTGTGCCCTATTGGCAAGGCACCATCCACGATAAGCCTGTGGTGGTGGCGATCACCGGTATCGGCAAGACCTTCACCGGCGCGACCAGCACCCTCTTTATCACCGCGTTCAAACCCCGCCTGGTGCTGATGAGTGGGACAGGTGCACGGATCAACAAAGAGCTTCGGACCGGTGACGTGATCGTCGCCACGATCACCTATGAGCATGACTATGGCAGCCTGACCCGTGACGGCATGGTGTATCGGCCCTTCAACGGCCCCAATGATGGCGCCGAAATGGAGAATGGTTTCCGCCCACCCGAAGAGTTGCTGACCCTCGCGGATGAAGCAATTGCGACCTATGAAGGGCCTGAGGTGACGGCGAATGGCGACACCTATCAGGTGGAGGCGCGCCGCGGCGTGGTCGCGTCGTCGGATCTCTTTGGCGTCACCGAACGGCGCATTGCTTTGCTCCGAGACGACTTCAACACCGATATCATGGAAATGGAATCAGGACCGCTGGGCCATGTCGCACAAATGCTCGGCGTTCCCTTTGTTGTTGTCCGTGCTGGAAGTAATATCGCACAAGAAGCGCCGAACGATGACTATCTAAGGCTGGGTCCCATCGCCGCTCGGCAGGCCGCCCTCTTCAGCATCCACCTCCTCGAGTACCTCTAGGGGCGTGCCGCGATAGACCATGGGTCCTTCGACGTCGACCCGGGTCTCGCCCGTCAGAATGAAGTCGCGGATCAACGGGTAGTAGCCCTCAGCAACGTCACCGTAGTTGCG
>JBCCBY010000117.1:0-8947 GCA_039033795.1 Pseudomonadota bacterium
GCGCTTGCTTTCTACACGACCCTTG
Organism: Pseudomonadota bacterium; assembly: GCA_039033795.1. Classification (GTDB taxonomy): domain Bacteria; phylum Pseudomonadota; class Alphaproteobacteria; order Caulobacterales; family Parvularculaceae; genus Parvularcula. The sequence continues at coordinate 26 of JBCCBY010000117.1, forward strand.
CGGGCAATGAGAGTGGTTTCGCTGTGACAATGGCGTGGGCTTATGTTTTATTCCGCATTGCACATAGCTTTTACCAGTCGATCGTGAACTTTATTCCTGTGCGGTTTGCGCTCTTCGCGTTGAGTTCGCTGTCACTGGTCGGGTTGGCGTTGGCCAATCTCGTGGCGCTCAACTGATTAGGATGCCGCGGCTGGAACAATCGTGACGCTCTCCCCGCAGCCGCAGGCGTCGGTCTGGTTGGGGTTGTTGAAGGTGAAGCGACTGGACAGCTTCTCGGTTACGAAATCAACCTCCGTTCCGAGAAGGAACAGGATGGCCTTTGGATCAATGAGGATCGTGATGCCGCGATCCTCCACCACCTCGTCGAGCACTTCTTTCTCCGTGGCATAGTCGAGGGTGTATTCCATTCCCGCACAGCCGCCATTCTTCACACCGATGCGAACACCGATGAAATTTTCTTCGGCCTTCTGCATAATCGCCTGCATCCGCGCCGCCGCCCGGTCGGTGAGGGTGATCGCTTGCGGTCGTGGTCGTCTCGCCATTACATCCATCCCAATTCGAGCTTGGCCTCTTCACTCATGCGGTCAGGCGACCAAGGCGGCTCAAACGTCATGTTGACCGACACATCATCAATGCCGTCGACCTTTAGAATAGCATCTTCAACCCAACCTGGCATTTCGCCCGCAACGGGGCATCCAGGTGCGGTGAGGGTCATATCGACCGTGATCTTCGCGCCGTTGTCGGCCGTCGCGGGGTCAAAATCGACCCTATAGATAAGGCCAAGCTCATAGATATCGACAGGAATTTCCGGATCATAGACGGTTTTGAGCGCCTTGATCACAGCCTGTGTCATGTCCGCAACCTCGACCTCGCTCACCGGCTCATCAGGTTCAATCGGCTTCTCCTGCGGCGCCGACAGATCGATCATATCGCGGGCTCCGGTTTCAGGATCAAAGGGGTCGTTGGTTTGCTCTGTCATGGCTCAGCTCAAGAGATCGTGTGCCTTGCGGCAAGCTTCAAGAAGGGCGTCAACCTCCTCGTGGGTGTTGTAGGCGGCGAAACTGGCGCGCGCGGTGGCGGTGACGTCAAGGCGCTTCATCAAGGGCTGGCAGCAATGGTGCCCTGCCCGGACCGCAACACCTTGGCGATCGAGAATGGTCGACACATCGTGGGGATGCACGCCCTTAAGATTAAAAGCGATCACCGGGCCTTTGTTTGGTTGTGCGCCATAAAGTTCGATAAAGTTGGTTTCGCGCAGCGCTTCCATCGCGTGATCGGTCAGCGATCGTTCATGCGCGCGAAGCCTCTCGATGTCCTGCGACATGAGCCATTCGAGCGCCGCGCCAAGACCAATCGCTTCGAGGATAGGTGGTGTGCCCGCTTCAAAACGGTGAGGCGGCTCATTATAGGTGATCCGGTCTTGCTCGACGATATCAATCATCTCTCCGCCGCCGCGGTAAGGCGGTAAACGATCGAGCACGGACTTCTTTCCATAAAGAACACCGATACCCGTCGGACCATAGGTTTTATGTCCGGTGAAGACATAGAAATCAGCGTCCAGGTCCTGCACATCCAGCGGGCCATGCACCGCCGCTTGGCAACCATCGGCCAGGATCAACGCCCCATGCGCATGTGCAATTTGGGCCATCTCCTTGAGCGGCGTCAGCGCACCGAGGACATTGGACTGGTGGGTGATGGCCACCATTTTCGTCCGTTCCGTGAACATCGCAGCATAGGCTTCAAGATCGACATTGCCGTCATCGTCCACATCGAGCCATTTGAGGATTGCACCCTTGCGCTCCCGCAAGAAATGCCACGGCACGATATCAGAATGGTGCTCCATCACCGAGAGGATGATCTCATCACCCTCGCCGATCTCTTCTTGACCCAGAATATTGGCCGCGAGATTCACCGCATCCGTGCCGCCCATGGTGAAGATGATTTCATCGGTGCTCGCTGCGTTCAGGTAAGCCCGCACCGTCTCACGCGCGCCTTCGAACGCGGCCGTCGTCTCATTCGCGAGCGTATGAAGCCCCCGATGGACATTCGCGTACTGACCAGCCATCGCGCTCGACAAAGCATCGATCACCGCCTGCGGCTTCTGCACCGACGCGGCGTTGTCGAGATAGACAAGCGGTTTGCCGTGCACCGTGCGGCGCAAAATCGGAAACTGATCACGGATATCCTGGACGTTGAAGGTCAACTGACGGTCAGCTCCTCTAAAAGTTCCATGGTGACGACGGGACGCTCGACACCCTTGGCGCGCTCGTCGTCGAAAAAGTCGTGGAGCGCGGGAACAGCGACAAAGCGGCGGAGACTGTCCCGACGATCATCATCGATGACCGCATAATGGCCGCATTCGGGACAGCACCAATGGTGCTGACCATTGACCACGCCCTGGTACTCAGCGTCCTCGAAACACACAAAACACTCAACGGTTTCCACTAAGCTCTCCTGAAGATCTCTTCCAGTTGGGCCCGGATGGTCTCATCGTTGATGCGTTGCAAGACCTCGCCAGCAAATGCCTCAATGAGAAGCGCGCGCGCTTCGTCTTCGGGGACCCCGCGCTGGCGGATATAGAAGAGTGCGTCGGGGTCGAGGGCCCCGGCGGTGTTGCCGTGCGCGCACTCGACATCATCTGCATAGATCTCAAGCTCTGGCTTGGCGTTGATATGCGCGCCTTTAGAAAGAAGAAGAGCGTGATGAGCCATTTGCGCATCGGTCCTCTGGGCACCGCGCTCCACCAAGAACTTGCCCTGAAAGACGCCGCGCGAACGTCCGCCTCCGATACCCTTGACCAATTGATCGGTTTGGGCATCCTCGCCGGAAAAGGTAACATGTGTGGTGATATCTGTGTGCCGATCTTTATCCAGACGGTAGAGCGCATCAAGCTGCGCAGAGCTTTCACCAAGATGGGTCAGCCGTGTTTCATGGCGCGCAAGTTTTGCACCAAGCGCCAACGTGGACTGACTGAAGCGGACTGATTGTTCGTCGACCTGCTCGTCTAGCCGCACGATCGATGTATGCACGACAACCGCACCGGGTGCGTCTTGCTGCACGATATATCGCTCACAATTGGACTTTTGATCAAGCTCAATCTCTGTTCTGCTGTTGATGAAGGGTGTCCCAGTGATTTCGTGCGACTCCACAAAGACCGCATGGCTGCCTGCACCCACGGCCAAGAATATGTTGTCGCTATGCTGACCTTCACCGTCAGATAGCCGACGCACCACGATACGATGGGTGAAACCAGGCAGGACACTGATGCTGACGAGGGGTGCGAACTCTGCGACGCTCGCCAGTTCCTGCCCCGGGGGTTGATCGCCAGCCTGCCCTTCACGACCTTTTTGGTAGAAGGAGAGAACCAAACCGTCGCTCACGACATAGGTGGAGCCCACTTTGACCCCGTCAGAAATGATGGGTTTGGGCTCTATTCCTTGGGGCGCCGTTGGGCGCCCGTTCTTCACCGTCAGAACAAACGCCGCGTCGAGCGTGACCGGCGCATCGGGGACGGGCGCTTGATAACCGCCCGATGGCGCACGCGCCTGGCGCTCTGCACCCCGGAGATCGGACCACTTCCACGTCTCCGTCCGCCGACCAGGAAGCCCGCGCTCCCGCAGCGCGGTCGCCACCGCACTGTCGGGCAGATCAGCAAAGAGATGCTCTTCAAACGGCGTGAGCTCGACAGTAGCCACTAGGCTGCCTCCGACGCAAATTGTTCGTAGCCCGACTCTTCAAGCTCGCGGGCAAGCTCTGGCCCGCCAGAGTGAACGATCCGTCCACCCGCAAGCACGTGGATCCGGTCTGGCTTCACATAGTCCAAAAGCCGCTGATAGTGCGTGATCACGAGGAAGCCGCGCTCAGGACTGCGCAGCGAATTGACGACCTCTCCCACCATGCGGAGAGCATCGATATCGAGGCCGGAGTCCGTTTCGTCCATGATGCAGAAGCGCGGCTCAAAGAGCGCCATCTGCAACATCTCCATCCGTTTCTTCTCACCGCCAGAGAATCCATCATTAAACGGACGCTTCAGTTTTTCTGGTGAGAGGCCGACCGTCTTGGCATGGCCGCGAAAGACCTTGAGGAAATCCGCCGAGGACATCTCCTCCTCGCCCCGTGCCTTCTTCTGAGCATTGAGCGCGGTACGGAGGAAGTTCATCGTCGCAACACCGGGGATCGCCGGGGGTTGCTGGAACGACAAGAAGACGCCGTTCGCCGCCCGTTCATTGGGGTCCATCTCCAGGAGGCTCTCACCATTGAGCGCGATTTCACCATGCGATGGCATGTAATCCTCTCGACCCGCAACGGTGTATGAAAGGGTCGACTTACCCGAACCATTGGGTCCCATAATGGCGTGCACTTCGCCCGCGGGCACGTCCAAGCTCAGGCCATCGAGAATGCGGTTGCCGCCCAGGGTGACGGTGAGGTTGTTAATGTTCAGCATCAGTCTGTCTCCGTCATCTTGGGTTCAACGATGATGTAGCTTGTCGTTGTCGCGCCGATGTTCTCTGTTTGGTGCGAGATGATCTCGTCTCGGCGCCATGTTGTTCCGGTGGGCACATCGACAACACGTGTGCCGCTTTCATTCGTGATCTTCTGTTTGCCGCCTTCAAGGGTGTAGCCCCAGTGGGGTTGGTGCGTGTGCCACTCATGCCCCTGCCCCGGCTCAAACGAGCAGCGCAGCACACGGATGGCCGCATCGTCCTGCAAAAGCTCGCAGACAGGCTCGCCCTTCCACCCTGCTTCGAGCGGGTCGGGATAGGTGGCAGCCTGAAGAAGGAGAATGGCGACCAACATCAACCCACGCTCCCCTCAAGGCTGACGGCGACGAGCTTTTGGGCTTCGACGGCGAATTCCATGGGGAGCTCTTGGAGAACCTCCCGGCAGAAACCATTGACGAGGAGGGCCACGGCCTCTTCTTCATCAAGGCCGCGGGATTGGGCGTAGAAGAGCTGTTCTTCGGAGAGCTTCGAGGTTGTCGCCTCGTGCTCCAGGATCGCGGTGTTCGACTTGTCCTCCACATAAGGCACCGTATGGGCACCGCAGTTCGAGCCGATCAGGAGACTATCGCACTGGGTGAAATTCCGAGCGTTCTCGGCGTTTCCGTGGATTGAAACCAACCCTCGATAGGTCTGGTCCGAAACGCCCGCGCTAATCCCCTTTGAAATAATACGCGAACGCGTATTCTTGCCCAGGTGGATCATCTTGGTGCCGGTATCAGCCTGCTGATGGTTGTTGGTGATGGCAATCGAGTAGAACTCGCCCTGGCTGTCATCACCGCGTAGGACACACGACGGGTATTTCCATGTGACGGCCGAGCCGGTCTCAACTTGCGTCCAGGAGACCTTCGAACGCGCACCGCGGCAATCGGCCCGCTTGGTCACGAAGTTGTAGATCCCTCCGTTCCCGTCCTTATCGCCGGGATACCAGTTCTGCACGGTGGAGTATTTGATCTCGGCATCGTCGAGGGTGACGAGCTCCACCACAGCGGCGTGGAGCTGGTTTTCATCCCGCATCGGCGCGGTGCAGCCCTCAAGATAGCTGACATAGGCGCCCTCATCAGCCACAATCAGCGTCCGCTCGAATTGGCCCGTGTTCGCTTCATTGATCCGGAAATAGGTTGAGAGTTCCATCGGGCAGCGAACACCCTTGGGCACATAGACGAAGGTCCCGTCGGAGAAGACCGCCGAGTTGAGCGTCGCAAAAAAATTGTCCGTCGTCGGCACAACAGTACCAAGATATTGGCGCACAAGATCGGGATACTCCCGCACAGCCTCCGAGATCGACATGAAAATCACGCCGGCTTTTTTTAATTCGTTCTGAAAAGTCGTCGCCACACTGACGCTATCAAAGACGGCATCGACCGCCACCTTCGGCTGGGCTCGCGCCTCACCGGGACTTTGACCCGCGCCTTCGACACCGAGAAGCACCTCAGCTTCCTTGAGCGGAATGCCAAGTTTTTCGAAGTCTTTCAGAATTTCTTCGGGGACATCATCGATCGAATCATATTTCGCGCCCATTTTGGGCTCGGCGTAATAATAGTGATCCTGATAATCGATGGCGGGGTAGCCAACATGCGCCCACTTTGGCTCGTCCATCGTGAGCCAACGGCGGAACGCTTCGAGCCGCCATTCGAGAAGCCATTCCGGCTCTTCTTTCTTTGCACTGATAAAACGGACAGTGTCTTCGCTCAAGCCCTTTGGGGCCTTCACGGTCTCGATGTCCGTGGTGAAGCCATATTTGTACGTGCCGAGCTCTTCGACTCGCTCAACGGTTTCGCGGCTGATGCCTTCTTTGACGTCGCTCATCGTTGTCAGCCTCCGATGCCTTGGACAAGAAGCGCCGTGCTTTCGGTCGCTGCCACGCGATCTTTGGAAATCTCCTGATACGCCGGTGACATCGCAAAGGCGTGGAAGGCCTCTTCGCTGGGGAAGGCCAAGATCACGACTTTCTCATAGCCCCACTCGCCTTCAAGGACCTTGGGGGCTTCGTCCGCCGCCACCACTTGCCCGTCGAATTGGGAGAAGACGCCCATGAATTTGGACTGGTAGCGATCATACGTCTCACGATCGGTGAAACGCATCTGGGTGACTGTGTAGACCGTCATGCGGCTGACCTTTCCAAAACTCGTTGATGCTCTCGGGACCATGCCGAGAGGAACCGCTCGGCGGCGTCCTTTGGTGAGTCCCAGCCAAGTGACACGCGCAAGGATGATTGGATTTCGGCCTCACCAGCTCCCATGGCTTTGAGGACCGGGGACGGCTTGACCTTGCCTGAGCTGCACGCAGAGCCTGAACTCACGGCAAGCCCGGCAAGGTCCATCACCATCACTTGGGTTTCAGATTGAAAACCTGGCGCGGAAAAACAGGACGTGTTCGGAAGGCGCGCTGCTCCCTTGCCCCAAATGCGAACGCCTTCAGGAAGCCCTTGTTCGATGGCATCGCGCAGGGTTGAAAGCTCGGCATAGGCCGAGGGCTCTGCCGCCTCAGCAAGCGCGCCAAACCCCGCGATGCCCGCGACATTTTCCGTACCCGCCCGGCGCGACAACTCCTGACCACCGCCGCGCAAAAGCGGCGCCAAGGCGAGGCCGGGCTTGACCACCAGCGCGCCAACACCAGGGGGGCCACCTGCCTTATGGGCGGACAACGCGATCGCATCTGCACCGAGCACGGAGAAATCAATATCGATCTTGCCAAAACCCTGAACAGCATCGACGAACAGATAGCCGCCCGCCTTCCACACCATCGGTGCGATATCAGCGATGGGCTGGATCACCCCTGTCTCATTGTTCGCAAGCATGACCGAAAGAAGGAAAGGACCGTTCTTGGCCTCGTCATACGCGCCAAGGCGTTGTTCCAGCGCCGCAAGATCGAGAACCCCGGCCTCGGTCACGGGCACCGTCTCTCGGTGATCGATCTCAGCGCCCAAAGCCTCCGCCGTCGCCGTCACCGCGCTGTGCTCAATGGCGGAGACCATGAGGCGGCGGACCTTGGGACCTCCACGGACCAATCCAGTCAGCGCCATCGTGTCCGCTTCAGTGCCGCCAGCGGTGAAGATCACGCTCTCAACAGGTGCGTTAACCCGTGCAGCGATTTTTTTTCGCGCACCCTCGACCATGGCCTTCGCCGCGCGACCTTCGGCGTGCACGGAGGATGCGTTGCGCGGCGCTGAAAGCGCCTCAAGCATCACCTCGCGCACCTCAGGCCGCAGGGGCGAGGTCGCATTATGATCGAGGTAGAGACGATCAGGCACGCACGATCTCCACCTGCGAGGTGACATCAGCGAGCGTGTGCTGGGTCATCCATTTCTCGATGTGCATATCGAGGTCAGACCACAATTTGTGGGTCAGGCACCGCGCGCTCGTTCCCGAACAACCAATCGGTGCGCCAGGCTGACAGGCCGTTGACCGCACCTCTTCTTCCACCGCTGCGACAACCTGCGACAGGGAGATGTCCTCGGGAGCCTTTGAGAGGACATAGCCGCCTTGCGCACCGCGCCGGCTCTCCACCAGTCCCGCGCGACGAAGCTTGCCGAAAATCTGCTCCAAAAAGGCCAGCGACAACCTTTGCCGCTCGGCCACCTGGCTCAACGCGACGGGCTCACCGCGTCCAAAGGCAGCGATATCGGCCATGCCGGTCACTGCAACCCTTGCTTTTGCTGCCAGTTTCACGTCGAGCGCTCCTCATTTGGCGTCCTAGACAGCTTCACAAGCTGTGGTAGAGCGCCTTTTCGCTGAGAAGGAAGTAGGATTTCCGACCTTGGCGGTCAACTTTGTAATCACCGGCAGGTTGCCGCGTCGAGATTGATAGTGAGTCCATGGCAGAAGTAATTTTTCCCGGTCCCGAAGGACGGCTTGAAGGCCATCACCGCAAGGCCCGGGAGGACGGCGCCCCCATCGCGCTGATCCTGCATCCCCACCCGCAGTTTGGCGGGACGATGAATGACAAGATCACCTATGAAATGTATCACCTTTTTGCCCGTCGTGGCTTTTCGGTGATGCGCTTCAACTTCCGGGGTGTCGGGAAGTCTGAGGGGGAATATGACCAGGGCCAGGGCGAGCTCTCCGATGCCGCAACGGCGCTCGATTATCTGCAACAGCTGAACCCAACGGCGCCTTTCGCTTGGGTCGCAGGTTTTTCCTTCGGCGCTTATGTCGGCATGCAGCTGCTGATGCGTCGTCCCGAAATCGTCGGATTCATTTCCGTGTCCGCCGCGGCCAACCTTTTTGATTTCAGCTTTCTTGCACCCTGCCCCTCATCGGGCGTCGTGATTCATGGCGACAGCGACAAAATTTGTCCTCCGCAGCTGACCAAAGACACCATGGCCAAGACCCGCACACAAAAAGGCCGCCGTATCGAGTTTGAAGTGATCCCCGGCGCGGACCACTTTTTTAGCCAACACCAAGAATTGCTGCTTGAGACC
>JBCCBY010000118.1:0-8912 GCA_039033795.1 Pseudomonadota bacterium
CCAACCTTCAAGGCTCTGCGCAAGCAACCACCGCGGTGACATACTCGGGCAACCTGCCCGCCGACACAGGAACACTTCCGGCACCTGTGGAGTTCCAAAACAGTATCCAAGTCTTTGATGCCCTTGGAGCGAGCAGCACAATGACCCTCAATTGGTCACAGGCTGTTCCTGGGAGCAACCAATGGGATCTCCAACTCTATGACGGAACCGTTGGTACAGGGACATTGATCACCACCCTCTCCGACATCGACTTCAGTGGCGCCGGTGGTTTCACGCCGGGCACACCTGATTACGCCGCTGCTGCGACATCAGCGCCGCCTGCAGGCTATGCCGTGGGCGTGTTTGACACGGCCACGGGAACCTTGCCGATCACCATTCCAGGACCAGCGGGTGCAGCGACGCAAACGATTGACATCGCGATCGGCGCTGAGGGTTCACTTGAAGGCGTCACACAATATGGCGGCGACTTCACACCTCTCACCACGCTCGATGGTTCTAGTCTGGGCCAGCTGGAGGGCATTGACTTTATTGAAGACGGGACAATGATCGCGATCTTTGATAATGGCGAAATTCGCCCAATCTTCCAAATTCCGCTTGCGAATGTTCTGAACCCGAACGGCCTTGGCGCTCTTGACGGTAATGCTTTTGCTTTGTCGCAAGAATCCGGTGACCTGTCACTACAGCTCGCACCAAACCGGAATGTCGGATTTGTTCAATCAGGGGCCCTTGAGTCGGCCAATGTCGACATAGCAACTGAATTGACCGACTTGATTGAAACACAGCGAGCCTATTCGTCAAACGCGACTGTTATTCAGACCGCCGACGAAATGCTTGAAGAAGTCACGCGACTGGGTCGATAGTCGCTAGCTAACGGAACCTCTCCATGTCCCTTTCGACAGCTCTTAACACCGCCAAAACGGGCCTGTTCTCGGCACAAAAACAAGTTGCCGGGGCATCGGAGAACATCGCCAACGCGAACACGGCGGGCTATGTCAAAAAGGACGCGCAGGTTTCATCACTGAGCTCCGATGGTTTTGGCGTGGGTGTGACCAGTGATATCGTCCGAACCCAGGTCGATTCGATTTTGCTGCGCGATTTGCGGCTCGAAGTTGCTAACCTTGCAACCTATGATGTCCGGGCCTTATCAGCGTCACGCGTCGGGGATGTCATTGGGACGCCTGCGGATGAGCGGTCTCTGGCCGCGGCCTTCACGGACCTCGAAAATCAACTCCAGGCGCTATCGGGGTCTCCAGAGAGCGAAATCTACCAGCGTGAAGTGCTGTATGCTGCTGAAAACCTGGTTCAGCGATTTAGCGACTCAGAAGAAGCGATCCAAAGCGCGCGCTTAGAAGCCGATGCAAAAATTGCCGAGGGTGTTGATATCGTCAATGATGCCCTCTCCAGCATCGAAGAGCTCAACGCGACAATCGTCGCAGCCACAGCAGCAGGCAAGGACGTCTCCGGACTTCTTGACGAACAAGATCGCCAAATCGATGCGATTGCCGAACAAATCGGTATCAGGACGTTCACTCGCGGCGACGGACAATTGGTGATCACGACCACCGAAGGGGTCACGCTTCTCGATGGCGAAGCGCGAGAACTTCAATTCACACAGTCAGCGACGATCACCGCTGCCACCCCGCTTGCTTCCCTCTCGGGACTAACGGTTGATGGGTTCGATATCGCGCCGACACCGCCTGGGGGAACACAGGACCTACGCACAGGCGCCATTGCGGGGTATTTCCTGGCTCGCGACACTGATCTTGTCCAGTACCAAGAACAAATTGATGCATTGGCCAAAGAGACAGTGGTCATGTTCCAGCAGGCTGACGCCAGTCTCGCAGCAGCCCCCCCTGCACCTCCATTCACGGGGTCGCTGTTTGTGGATGGCGCGGGTGACGGTGTCGATCCGGCCGAAGTGGCCGCCAACATTGTTGGGCTCGCTGGAACGATCCAAATCAACCCTTTGATTGACCCGGATGCTGGCGGGGATACGTCGCTCATCCGCGATGGTGTGCTCGGCCCAGCCCAAGCAGACGGTTACAGCGACCAGGTTTTTGCCTTCCTTGAAGGTCTGTTCACGAAGCGAACCTTTAACCCGAGTGCTGGCCTTAGCGACTTCACGACGCTTCAGGACTATGCGTCTGAATTTTCCAGTGGCGTGCTCAACGACCGCGTGACGTTCGAAAACCAAGCGGACCGCTCTCGTGTTTTGTTTGATACACTCGAGATCCGCCGCTTCAACGAAACAGGCGTGAACATCGACGAAGAAAGTGAGCGCCTGCTCGAGCTCGAACAAGCTTATTCCGCCAACGCACAAGTCATCAACACGATCTCGAGGATGTTCGAAGAACTTCTTGCTCGGATTGCTTCTTAGGGGAGCGAGACTATGGAACGTATTTCAACCTTCGGTCAGACATCCTTCCGGACAGCACAGCTCCGGCGTCTTGAGAGCGATCTGGCAACAGCGAACCGTGAGATTGCGACCGGGAAGAAAGACGACGTCGCCAAATCTCTTGGCGCCCAACTCATCACGCTTCAGACTGTCCGCAATCAATTCTCCGCAAACGAAGAATATCTGCGCACCGCCACGATATTTGAACAACGCGCTGAGCTGATGCAAAATTCGCTGCTTGAAAGTGAAAACGCCGTCGTCGATCTTCTCGAACTGGCGAGCATCAACAGCGGCTCCGCGGCGCCTTCCGCGGCTGCGCTCTCGATCACGGCAGACACGGTCATTGATCGTTTGGCAACAGCGTTCAACATTGAGATCCAGGGCCGGTTCTTGTTCTCGGGAGACAATGTCAACAACGCACCAATCAGTTTACGGGATAACCCGGGAGCAGGTGGTGTCACACCGGACGAGGTCTCCGAACAGGTGATCACCGGCACAGCACCTGGCGTCCTTGCTGGACCTGATCTCTCGATCCCAGCCGACGCCATTGAGGCCGAGACTTTGATTGATCGGTTCGAAGCGATCTTCCAAGGCGGGGCAACGAGCAACGCCTTGCTTGGGCCTCCGGAGCAATTCTACAGCTTCGAAGAAACGCTCTTTGGTGGTCAAATTGGTGGCAACCTGACCGAAATTCGCTTGCCTGGTAATTCAGTCGTCACGCAGGACAATGATCAATTCATCCAGGGCCTTCGCGATGTGCTTCAAGGCGCGTATATGCTCGCCAATGTCGATCTCAACACGATCACGGATGATGATGCGTATCAGACATTGATGACAGGCGGCACCACAGGACGTCTGGGTGCAGTCGACCGCATCGCCCAAGGCCTTCAAGCGCTTCAAGAGGTGCAAAGTGACCTGGGTCTTCAGCAGCAGCTGGTCGCCGCTGCCCGCGAAGACACCGACATTGAACAGTCGCTCTTCACCACGCAGATTCTTGCACTGGAAGAGGCTGATCCTTTTGAGACCCAAACACGCTTTCTTCAAATTGAGAGGCAATTGGAAGCAAGCTATTTGGCCACGGAGCGTGCATTCAACCTGACGCTGCTCAACTTTATCCGCTAAGACGCAAGACCACCCCCACAAACTTGCTGCTCAGCGGTCGGGCCCACCTCTCGAGAACAAGAGGTGGGCCCGCTCTTTTCAGCAAGGCACTTGTTCAAATGAAAAATATTTCCCTATACCGATCATAGAAAAACCCGCCCCCAGGGCCGGGGCGGGTTGGTGACAATGACTGGTTGAATGACAGGAGGGCCATGCGGTGCATCCTACACCGCTGGCACTTGTTTAGGCTGCTGCCGTCTTGCGGCCGCCTCCACCGAGGCGCTGGACGATGGTGTTCTCTGGGCGGTCCATCTTATAGCCGCGGCAGTAAACAGTCTCAATGAACTGCTGGCCGCCGGTGGCATCGGCGAGCTTTTTCCGAAGCTTGCAGATATAGACGTCGATCACCTTGTCAAAAGGCTCACAATCCATCGATCCGTAAACCGCCGAATAGACACTTTCCTTTGAAACCACCCGGCCGACATTGTTGGCAAGGTAGGTGAAAATCGCGTGCTCGCGATGGGAAAGCTTGATCCGCTTTCCGGCCACTTCAGGATCGCGACCATCGTAAAAAATCGTCAGCTTGCCTAATTTAAAGGCCGTCGATGCCTGCCCCAAGGTACGCCTCGAGCGGGCCAAGATGCGCGCTTTCAGCTCTGATGCGTTGAAAGGCTTGACGACAAAGTCATCGGCGCCCGCTGAAAATGCTCGGATGGCCATTTGCGGGTTTTTGATGTCGGAGAGAAGAATGATGGGTGTCTCACCACAGTCTTTTCTCAGCCCTTCAATGGCCTCAATTGGGTGCTCTAGTGAGCCGACAAGAATTGCTCCGTAGTGGGAGAGGTCCTTTGCCGCGACAGAGGCAATGGTCTCCTCACAATCGAGGACGTCGACGTCGATGTTGGATGTTTTGCAACGCGCTTGAAGCGCTTCCGCAATAGTTGCGTTCGGTTCTAACAGGATAATCCGCATGCTCTCTCTACCGTTTGTATCCGCCTGTTTGCCCTGGGCGGAGAAGGGTCCCCATGGCTTCTGCCGGTAGGCCCTACATCTCGGTACATGCACGGAAGAAGTAGAGAAAACGTCACCACGTTCGTAATCATTTCTTTGGAAATTAAAGTCTTAGTCAAGACTAATGGGAAGTAAACGAAGCTTTTTAAAGTCCGTTTCACCCTCACCGTTATGATGCGCATCATGATCTATTTCGTGAAGAGCGTGGCGGCCCACCGCCTTCGCCGGCGGAGAACCGCCTTCGCCCATATGCTGGCATCGTTCGCAATCGCATTGGCGATCGTCACCTTGCCTGGATCAACCGCCCATGCGTCCCGATTGAAAGACATCACAAAGATCGAAGGGGTGCGTGACAACCAATTGATCGGTTACGGCCTGGTCGTTGGTTTGGCGGGAACTGGCGACCGCCTTCAAAACAACCCTTTCACCGAGCGCAGCCTTTCATCGATGCTTGAGCGTCTGGGTGTTGCGGTGAGTGACCAAAACCTCCTGACCCGCAACGCAGCAGCCGTGATCGTCACCGCGTCCCTCCCCGGCTTTTCTCGCGGCGGTGACAAAATCGATGTCACGGTTTCGGCGCTCGGCGATGCACGCTCGCTGCAGGGCGGAACACTGCTCGTCACACCGCTGACGGCAGCAGACGGAAATGTTTACGCCGTCGCCCAAGGTCCACTGATCATCGGCGGCTTTGCAGCCCAGGGCGGCGCAGAATCGATCCAGCGAGGCGTGCCCACCCAGGGCCGTATTCCTGAGGGTGCCACCGTCGAACGCGAGCTCGCATTTCCCATCAATGATCTTGATCGCGTGCGGTTGATCCTCAAAAACCCGGACTTCACAACAGCAACCCGCGTCGCTCAAGCGATCGATAACCGGTTGTCGGGACGATTTGCTGAGGCGATTGATCTGGCCACGGTCGAAGTTTCGGTTCCCGTTGATTACCGCGGCTCTGTGACGTCCATGCTTTCAGCGATTGAAGGCATTGATATCGACGTTGATGAAGTCGCCCGTGTTGTTGTTGATGAGGGATCGGGCACGATCGTGATCGGATCAAATGTGCGGATTTCACCCATCGCGGTGGCCCATGGGAACATCACCATCCGGATCACTGAACGACCGATCCCCAGCCAGCCATCGCCCTTTGCGCGTCGCGGTGAAACCGTGGTGGTGCCCCGCACCGAGATCAATGTCGAAGAAGAAATGGGTGTGGGCTTCAAAGCGCTCGATACGGCGGTGACGCTGCAAGAGCTGGTTGATGGCCTCAATGCCCTCGGCGTCTCCCCGCGGGATATGATTTCCATTCTTCAAACCATCAAGACGGCCGGTGCGCTGCAAGCGGAGCTTATTGTCCAATGAGTTCGGTTGAGATGGTCAATGCGCTCAGCACACAAGCGATGAGCGAGCCAAATATGGACGACGCTCTTCGTCGTCTGCAAGCAGCGGCCCCCCACGATGCTCAAAAAGCAGCGGAAGGGTTCGAGGCGATCTTTTTGACGCAATTCGTCTCATCGATGTTTTCGGGCCTTGATGCAGACGGACTGTTCGGCGGCGGCAATGGCGAGAAAATGTGGCAGGGCTTCCTAACGCAACACATCGCCGAAGCTTTTGCAGAGCGGGGCGGTATCGGCATTGCCGATATGGTTCTTCAGCAGATCAATCAAAGTTCAGAGGGTTTCAATGAATAAGCCTCCCCAGCACCTTGACGGCGCGCATCAGGAAAGTCTCTTCCCGGAACTCGACGCCTTTGAAGATCAGGAGATCGCGCAAGACTTGCTCGAGGACGACCTTCCTCCTGCGCGCGAGCCTGTTGTCCTGCGTGTGATGGGACGCCTGGCGGATCTTCTCAGCGAAGAAACAGCGGCCATTCGTGATGGTGATTTTGAGACCTTCACCCAATTGCAGCGTGAAAAGAGCATTCTGATCCGCCAGGTTGAGCGGCTCGAGCATGACCCTAGCGCGATCGAGGCCGTTGAGTCCTTGGAAACGGATGTCCTGAAAGCCCGTTTGACGGACTTCAACGGCACCGTTGAGGCCAATATGCGGGCGATTGGAGCGGTCAAAGATGCGGTCGTTCAGGTCCGTCAGCAAGCTTTGCGTAAGCTTGAAGAAGAAAAGGGCGACGGCGTTTATATGCGGGACGGGGGAAAGAAGAGCCTCGACCGAATTTCTATTAACGATACTAAAGTCAAACTTTAAGTTTTAGTTTCGATTAAGACCTGACCGATAGTTTATCACGTGCAACGGCCCGTGGGGGGCCGCCATGCGCGCGTCAGAAGGCGCTCCTCTCAATTCTGAGAAAAACTAGGAGCCCATAGAAATGGCATCTCTTCTTACCAATGCGTCTGCTCAAACCGCGCTTCGCTCTCTTCGCGATGCACAGAGCAGCCTGCAAGAAACTCAAGACCGTATCTCAACCGGTCTGAAAGTGCGGAGCCCAGCGGAGAACCCTGCGTTCTTCCTGGTTGCCCAAACCATCCGCGGCGACGTTGCTGTTCTTGATGGTCTGAAAGACAACCTGACGGTTGGTATTTCGGCGTCGACAACTGCTTCGTCGGGTCTCAACGGCATCACCGCCGACATCAACCAGGTCCAATCTGCTCTGACCACGGCGCAAACGGGTACTGCCCTGAGCGAAGTGCAATTTGCGATCGACCAAGTTGTGGAGTCCATCGAAGGCCGGATCGACGCTTCGTCGTTCAACGGTATCAACCTGCTTTCTGGTACCGATTCGACCACCATCACGACGACCATCACGCGTGAAGCTGGTTCGTTCGAACTGTCGACCTTCACCCTTCAGTCGCAAAACCTCGACAACATCGAGATTGCTGGCCGCCGTGGTGCAACGCCGATCTACGCAACCGATGCTCAGGCTCAGACTGCGTTCGATAACCTCTATCGTGCGTTCAACTCTGGTCTTGCTGACCGTCTCGACATCAGCGGTGACGGTACGGTTGATCTCAGCCCAACGGGTACTGACGACCAGTTGACTGCCGACGGTATCGCACGTCCGGCCAACCCATTCGGTGGTACGCCTGCTGAAGAATACTTCACCTTCTACGGCAACGATGATGACATCGCGTTCTTGAACTCGATCGGTGTTGGTGCGCAAAACCTGGGCAACATCGGTGGCGATGCTGCACTGGAAGTCATCGCGATCAACCTCGACTCAGCAACCGGTGGCGGTGCGACCCAAACCGTTGGCGGTACGATCGACGCAACAGCTGCTGGTACCGGCGGTGTGGCGATCAACTATATCGCTGCTAATGCTGCGGCAACGGGCGGTGCGACCGACGTCTTTACTGGTGGTTCGGCTGAAGCTGAATTCGCTGACGTTGAGACCTACCTCCAGTCGGTCGTGTTCGACGATGCGCAACTTCGTGCGTTTGCTGATGCAACTGGCTTCCGTTCGGTTGCTCGTCAGATCGAAGTGGAAGACAGCTCGATCGCCAACGTGCAAGCTGGCTTCGTGCTCGCTGACACGCTGATCAGCCGCGTCAACGTTGCGGCAACGATCGTTGGTGTCTTTGAATCGACTCTCGAGTCGCGTCAGACCTTCCTCTCAGACCTCACTGACTCGCTTGAGCTCGGTGTGGCTGCTCTGACGGAAGCTGACCTCAACGAAGAGTCGAGCACATTGCAGGCTCTGCAGGTTCAAGAACAGCTCGCTGTTCAGGCTCTGTCGATCGCTAACCAGCGTCCACAGACCATCCTGTCACTCTTCCGTTAAGCGGAACGATAAGACCGGCACCCGGAGCTTTGCTCCGGGTGCCAACCCTTCTTGACCGCACCTGGATTAAAGTCGGACCAGGCAGCGTTGATCCGCATCACCCAAAATCTCATTTTCATCTCACCATCTTATACGGAGCCATCTCGTATAAGTATAGGTCGTCTGTCTCTATTTGATACACGAAGATCTATAGTGAATGATTATTGCCTGTTTTCGAGATAATCTTAAAAATTTATGTTTTACGACGGGTTAAACTGACCCGGCTATCTTGATGCTTGCAATCGGTCTGTGAGGGGCCGCACTGCCCGGCGTCAGAAGGCGCTCCTGACAACTTGAGAAACCAAGGAGCCCATAGAAATGGCATCTCTTCTTACCAACGCGTCTGCTCAAACCGCGCTTCGCTCACTTCGCGATGCACAGAGCAGCCTGCAAGAAACCCAGGACCGTATCTCAACCGGTCTGAAAGTGCGGAGCCCAGCTGAGAACCCTGCGTTCTTCCTGGTCGCCCAAACCATCCGCGGCGACGTTGCTGTTCTTGATGGTCTGAAAGACAACCTCACGGTTGGTATTTCGGCGTCGACGACTGCTTCGTCGGGTCTCAACGGCATCACCGCCGACATCAACCAGGTCCAATCTGCTCTGACCACGGCGCAAACGGGTACTGCCCTGAGCGAAGTGCAA
>JBCCBY010000119.1:0-8900 GCA_039033795.1 Pseudomonadota bacterium
CTCGACACCTTTGAAATAGGAACACGGACTGTGTGGTTGGATGGCAAGCTCACGGTCAACGCGAACGCTTTTTATTCATCGTACACCGATCAACAGGTCGTGTTGCGTGGGCCTATCGAGGAAGTTTCAACGATCGACGATACCGTTGAAAATGCTGGTGAATCAACACTCTATGGAGCTGAGTTTCTTGTCGATTATAATCCCAGCACCGATTTAAACTTGTTCGCGAGTATAGGTCTCCTGAAAACAGAGTTCGATGACTTTGCGTTTGCAACAACAGGGCCGTTCGAGAATTTTGAGGGCAATGAGTTCCCGTTTGCCCCCAATTTAACCTACACGCTTGGTGCCAATTACGACCATAAGTCTGGCGTTTACGGGAACGCCACGTTCACCTTCACCGGCAGTCGTTTCTCAGAAGCTGCGAATTTGGACAACAACGACTTTGCGCAAGCCTTTGACGACGAGGGACTTGACCCCGCCTTGGGAGCGACGTTGACCAATGAGCTTGAGAGTTACGAGGAACTGACGCTGCGTCTGGGGTACCGAACGGATCGCTACAACGTGTTTGTCGCCGGAACCAATCTACTCGGCGTCGAAGAATTGAGGAACAATGCCTTTGGCACCGTCAATTCCGAAACAGGAGAGGTGGACTTGCGAGACTCAAGCCTAAGTGGTCTTCTCATCAGACCACGGTCCTTCCGCATTGGTGTTGAGGTCAATTTTTAAGGGGTGAGACCCACGTCCCATGGTTCCACTAAACACCGCTCTGCTGCGTCTGAAGTCCGCAGCAGAGTCTTTTATCGATAACATGGGGCGATCAACACCACCAAAGCAGCCGCAGCCACGCAAAAAAAGCGCACGCCGGCGGCTATATGATCTGCACGCGTGGGTTGGCTATCACCTCGCCGTGATCATGGTCGTCGTTCTGGCAACAGGCTCCTTCGCAACGATAGCTGATGAACTGGATTGGCTCG
Source organism: Pseudomonadota bacterium (assembly GCA_039033795.1). Lineage (GTDB taxonomy): Bacteria > Pseudomonadota > Alphaproteobacteria > Caulobacterales > Parvularculaceae > Parvularcula. Next base: position 975 of record JBCCBY010000119.1, read on the forward strand.
CCCAACATGACATGCGTGTGATGCCCAAAGACGATCAAGTCTCTTGGGAAGAGATGGTGGATGCCATCAAAAACCACGCGCCCGATGCAACGATTGCCTCGATCACGAAAGGTGAAGCTCCTTACTTTGCGTACAGAGCAGCGGTCATTGATCGGGATGGTCTCTACAAATACATCCATGTCAATCAATGGACTGGCCATGTCACTGGAGAGACCGGAACGTTCACGTTCCAATATTTTTTTCGGAATTTGCACCGCTATCTGTTTCTGCCAAAAGTATTCGGCTTAACGATCGTCAGTTCCATGGCGGTCATCTTGGCCATTTCTCTTTACACAGGTCTCAAAACCTCGAGGAACTGGCGTACCCTGATGACACGCGTTCGCCTGTCAAAGGGCATAAGAACCACAATTGGTGATGCCCACAAAGCTGTTGGCCTGTGGAGCATTTGGTTTTTTATTCTGATCATCATCACAGGGTTTTGGTACTACGCTGAGTTTCTCGGTAAAAACTTTGAACCGACTTACTCACGGCTTTCGGAGGAAACAGTCGCCTCCTATCCTGACGTTCTGATAGACCCATCGGTGTCCGACGTGGTCAACACAGCACAATCGGCTTACCCTGAACTCAACATCACACGGATCGCGTTTGGCGTCACCGATCGTCAGCCCATTATGGTTGATGGCCGTAACGGAAACCCCATTATCCGTCAGCGTGCTAATCGTGTCTATCTCGATCCGATGACGCTTGATATCATCAGAGTTCAACGGTCACAAGAACTTGGCTGGCTTCAATGGACCAACCAAATTGTTGATCCCTTGCACTTTGGATCTTTTGGTGGCCTCCCGATCAAGTTGATATGGTTTGTCTTTGGTCTTTTCATGACCGGTTTGTCCGCAAGCGGCGTATGGCTGGCCTGGAGGCGGCTTAAGGTGGCCGGTGCTAGCGGTATGCAGTTGGGCGCCTTACCAATCATGTTGCTGGCGGCGATTTCGGGGTCGGTTCAATTCGCCAGCCTGCAACTGCCCATTTCGGGCGGGTTCAGCGTCATTGGCCCGTTGATGGTCGTGATTGGTCTTTTCTTGTTGGCCGGGTCAATCATCAGTGGTTTGATGTTCGCGCGGCGTTGGAGGATATCGCCGCGACTAAGCACAAGGAACACGGTATGTCTTGTTTTGACGTGCGCTGCTGCGGGCGGCGGGATCTTTATGGTGGTGTCCCAAAAACCTTTTGCTCCATCGATCGAGATGGCTTTGGGCACACGGATTGATGGTCCTGTGCGCGCGGATCTGTTTCTAGCCACAGATCCAGATGGCACTCCGACCGGTGACGCACGAATGATCATATCGACAGCGAATGGACGGCTCAACACCAGAGATTTTTCTGTACGCCTACGAAAGGATGACGATTACCTCGAACCGCAGGAAGACCGAACCACGAAAAGACTCTCGATGCAAACTCATTCGCAAACACGGTATTTCAAACTCTCGCGTGACGACCTATCAAAGGCAACAGACATTGAAGCCGACGTTACAATGCTATCGGGCAACATCTACCGAGTTGCATGGGATCTGCCATAGGAGTTTGTTCTCTTATACTTTGTTCATTGGCAAGAAATGATCAGTAAGGTGCTAATGACGTTTAATGGCGGTCTCGCGATCAACGAAACGACTAGTGTCAGAGAATCTCTGCTGCCATTTGAATTGCGAGATCCATCAACACTTTGTCGCGGAACAAAGACGTCGACGTAATGCTTCCCAATACAGATGGCTTATTCTAAAGCATCAGCCTGACAAAAGTGCTTGAAACTCATGGTCTGGAAGATGTGCAGCACCAGTCGTCCAAACCACGTGAACACCATGTCATGACTTTTATTCCCCGTACAAATGGTTTTGGTTCGCACTGCTATCGGACGCGTTCAAAAAGTGTGGCATCGCCGCAAAATCTGCAACCGCTGATGGTTCCAATCGATTCGGCCGTGCTCTGACCACGGTGCTATCCAACATCTGCACCGGATGCGCAGTCTGGCTGCATTCCGCGCGGAGGTCAAACATATCGCCCAAAACGCCAGCACGCGGCAGACGATCAAACCACCGCCATACACTGTTCGAATGGCCGAACCGCTCAGGCAGTACCCCCACGATATGTTGTGCACGGCGAAATAGTGCAAAGCTTCGACAAAAAGCCTGTCGTCGCGGCCTTTTGCACCCCGACGAGGCAAGCACAGGCGAAACGCCTCCAGCAATGTATCCCAATCGTGCGCCTGCATCCTCGTGGACATCATCCGCCCTCTCAAAGCTCGGCAATCCATGAATCACGAGCCGCAAAAAAGAAAAATCCTCATACAACTCAGGGAGTCAATTCGTCCACACCTCCTAGGGTGTCGTGGGTGTCTCCCGCAGACTTCTCAGGCTTTAGTGCGCTGTCGAAGCAAAGAGACGAGACCATGAAAATGATGATCGGCCGCGCGAAACCGGATTTCGTCAGTGTAACGCTGACTCAACTTCCTGCTGCGGCGGAGAGTGAAAAGGCCGTTGAACCGAGAAGCAGTGAGTGTTTGATCGTCACAATGAAGTCTGCGCAACCGGTAGCCTACCGGTCGACCAACAGTTTGCGGTAGGCCATCCGCCAACCATCGTCTGTCTTCACCCAATTGATACGATACAAACCGGTCGCCACGACGATAGGTGTTTCACCAGGAACGTGATGGGTGACCTCGAAAATATTCTCCGTCACGGCTTCCGTCGCGCTGAGTTCTTCAAAGACGAGACCGGAGAAGTGATGCCGTGACTGACGCCCTTCAAGTCGATTTTGATGCGCATGCCGCGCATACTGTAGAATGGCCTCGCGCCCTGTTACGAGTGGTGGCTGCTCATCGGCGAGTAAAAACTCCCACTCGAAGGTCGCATCCTCCGTCAGCAGAGCAACAACGGCCTCTGCATCTTTGCGATCCCACGATTGCGCGTAACGAGCCAACTGTTCGGCAATGGCCGTTCGGTCCTCTAACCGGGTACCTTCGCTCGACCCGCATCCGTGGAGAACCATGATAGCCGCGAAAAGGAGGCTTAAGATCGGTGTTCGAGACATCACTGGTACTCCCTATTGACAGTTTAGAGTCACGCGCCACCAGAACTGCCAGCGCGTTGGCAGTTAGGTGCGTCATCAAGACGGCAAACCCAACTGTGCCAGCTGAGTGGGGTTGATGACTTTGACCCGGCCGTAGGCAATTTCGATCAGGGCACGACGTTTGAGCGTCTGCAGCTGGTTACCCAAGGCATAGCGGGAGACTCCTAAGTTCCGGGCAAAGACGGATTGCGATAACTCGACGTTGCCCTCGCTGTCCGCATTATCGAGCAGGAAATTCGCGATCCTTTGCGGTAAGGATAGGGTCATATGTTCGTGGCCAACGGCGATCGCTTTTCGCACCGCCCAACCCAAGCCCAAGATGTGGCCATGGCGCACCACTGGGTCCGTGTCGATAAGTGACCATAGGACATTGCGATGCACACTTGTCAGTACACTGTCCTCTACCGCCTCGAAGGAAAAGGCAGCTGGCTTCCCCGTCAGGGACGCAGTTAGCCCCCATGTCGAGCCCGCCGCTTTGTACCCATAGATGTAGACATCACCCTGAGCATTCATGATCGAATAGGAGAACCGCCCCGAGTCGATCAAAAACAGGTTGTCGAAGTCATCGCCGATCGAAACAACGAGCTGCTTCTTTTTGAACGCTCGGCGTGTGCCATGTTGGCGCAAGATTTCAATGACTTCCTCCGACATTTCAGCCTCATGAGGGCCGCCGCGCTTCGCTTCTGGATTTCGCATATTCCCGCCAATTGCCAATAAGTTTGCAGTTTTGGCTCCGCGCGAGCGTATTATCACAGAAAAACAGGGAGGGCCAAAATGACATACAAAACGGTTCTAAAGACTGCAGGTTTCATCTCAGCGATTGCTGCCATGAACCCATCAGCTTGGGCACAAAACAGCTCAGACGTCACAGCGGAAGTCGAAGGAAGCGGCCGGTTGGACATCATCACTGTCACCGCGCAAAGACGCGAGCAGGATGTGCAGGATGTTCCTATTTCCATTTCAGCTTACTCAGGGGACTTCATAAGAGAATCGGGCGTTCAGACCTTACAGGATCTCGCTCTGTACTCGCCAAATTTTTTGCTGCCGAGCTCTAGCCAACTGACCAACGCGCGAATTCAAATCCGCGGCGTCGGTTCGGTAGGCAATGCGGGAATTGAGCCATCCGTCGGTGTTTTCATTGACGATGTCTACTTCCCGCGACCCGGCTCGATTCTTGGTAATCTGCTCGATGCGAGCGCGGTCGAGGTCCTGCGCGGCCCTCAAGGCACTCTGTTTGGGCGCAACACGGCGGCAGGTGCACTGAACATTCGTACGAATGACCCATCCTTCAGTGGCAACAGCGCAGCACTTACGCTGGGCGCAGGAAACTTTGACGCCTACAACTCCAACATTGTCCTCAACGGCGTCGTGTCCGACAAGGTCGCGGTCCGGTTGGCTGCCCAATATTCTGAACGCGGAGGCTTCGGAACCAACCGTCTTAACGGAGAGGAATTTGGCGAACGCGACGACGTGGTGTTGCGCGGCAAGGTTCTGTTCAACGCGACTGAGCAACTCTCACTGAAGGTCTCCGCCGACTATTCAGAAATCAATTTTGGTGGTCAGGCCGTTGAGCTGTTGGCGGACACCATCCCGTCGCCCGCCTTTGGGGCGACATTGGGAGCCCTTTTTGGCGCTGAAGCACGCGATGGTCTGCTGGCGGCATCCGCTGACCCTTTTGACCAGGAGATTTATCAGGATCACCGAGACTTCTCTGATGACTCCCAATGGGGTCTTTCCGCACACGCTGATTATGATCTCGCTTCTGGCCACACGCTTCGTTCGATCACATCGTATCGAGAGTGGGAAGCCACGAACTTTGGCAGCTCACTGAGGTTCCCAGCGCAGCTCTTCCCTCGCGCTCAAGATTTTGAAAACAGCACATTCAGTCAGGAAGTGCAGCTTTTGTCCCCCACAGGCGGAGCGTTCGAGTATGTGGTTGGCGCCTTCTACTACGATGAGAGCTACGAGATCGCTGACAGCTCTGACCTCGGCGCTCAATTCTGTATCCCCGTGGTTGCTGGCCTTGCCGGGATAGGGGCCGCCCAGGCTTGCGCGGCCGGGCAACAGGAGGGCGCTGCAGAAGCTGATTTTTCGCAAGACCTTCAAAGCTACGCTCTCTTTGGGCAAGGCACATGGCGCCCGAACGAAAAGCTAGCCTTCACCGGTGGCCTACGCTGGACCGACGAAGAAAAGGATGGCGAGTTCACCAGCACCGTGAACAATCCTTTTGTCACGGCGCTGAGCATTCGTGGAGCAGAGGTGCTGCCTGCCACAACGATCAGTGAAAGCCAGACCACCTATTTCGCCAACGCCAGCTGGTTCCCCACCGACGACGTGATGGTTTTTGCGACCTATTCCACCGGCTACAAGGGTGGCGGCTTCAACACACAAGGGACATTCCCAGCCCTCACCGCTGATCAACGTGTGTTCAGTGCCGAAACGTCTGACAATATAGAAGTCGGAATCAAAAGCCAGCTCCTGAACAACACGTTGCAAGCCAACATCACCGCCTATCGTATGGAGTTGGAAGACTACCAAGACCGTGCTTTTGACGGTGTTTCGTTCATTACACGAAATGTCGGAGAACTGCGCCAGCAAGGTGTCGAGGCCGACGTCATTTGGGCGCCGCTCGACCAACTCACGGTCAATGGTGGCTTGTCGTTCCTGGACTCAGAGTTCCTCGATTACCAAAACGCGTCGCCCTTGCCCGGTGGACCCGTGCAAGACCTCACCGGCGGAGAAGCCCATTACTCGCCTGATATTCAGGGGTCACTCGTCATCGATTGGTCGGATCAATTGGCGGCCACCAACTTGGAATACTTCGTGAGGGGCGAATCCCAATTCATCGGCGAGCAGAACCTTGGGGCCAATACCAACAACAATCCGCAGTCCGTTCAAGACGCCTACTCGCTGTTCAACGCGCGTGTGGGTATCGCTTCGGCAGATGGCGACTGGCGCCTCACATTTTGGGGGAGAAACCTCGCTGACAAAGGGTATTGCACGGCGATCTTTGATCAGCCCTTCGGCGGCCAATTGAACGGTACGATCAACCTGCAAACGCCTCAGCGCTGTGTGGTTGGTGCACCGCGTACCTATGGCGTTGAGCTCAGCCTCAACTTCTAACGTCACCAGCGAATAGGGTTGGAAGAGCCCCTCCTTGCTTTCCAGCTCTCAATGGCCGGCGCACAGCGTCGGCCAGTCCCCTTCAGCGGGCTTGATGATCAGCACTCGAACCTACGTTCAGCAGCGCCTTGGCAATAATTTGGCGGAGAGAACCATGCCCAGATATCCACTCATCAAAACAATCAAAGACATCGAAGACATTGAACGCACGCCATGGCGTGAACACTGTCCGCATATAAGCACATTTGACATCATCCAAGATGCATCAGCGCGCTATGGTGAGTTGCCTGCGATCATCTTCCTACCATTTGGAACGGTCGGTGACGATCCGCATACTGTCACCTACCAAGAGTTTGCTAAGCGAGTCACCAGAACGGCTAACCTCTTCCGCGCGTTGGATGTCGGCAGCTCTGACGTCGTCTCCTACATCCTGCCGAACTTTCCAGAGACACAGGACGTCATTTGGGGTGCTGAAACTGCCGGGATCGTCAACGCGATCAATCCGTTGCTTGAACCAGAAACGATCCGTAAGCTTCTGATCGCTGCTAAGACCAAAGTCATCGTCACAACACCGCCGCTGCCCACGATCGATCTGTGGGATCCCATCGTCGATATCGCGGACGAATTGACCCACGTCACGACTGTGGTTTATGTCGATCCCGGACAATACTTTAGGATGCCGCATGCCGCGTTGCCAGCAGAAACCCCAAATGGAAAACCCATTCTGTGTTTCCAAGATGCGCGGGATCAGCAACCGGACGAAGCGTTGAATTTTGATCGGGCATTCAGCCCATCCGATATCGCCTCGCTGTTCCACACGGGAGGAACAACAGGCACGCCGAAGCTCGCTCCCCATACACATGAAAATGAGATTTTTAACGCATGGGCGATCTCTCGGGTCACACCCTTCGAGGCTGGCGAGAAGGCAGTGGTTGGCCTACCTCTCTTTCACGTGAACGCAGTGATCGTGACAGGCCTGGCGTCCATGCTCGCCGGTGTGGCACAAATCATGGTTAGCCCCATGGGCTTTCGCGGTCCCGGCGTGATCGACAACCTCTGGAAAGTCGTTGATCGCTTTGGTGCCAATTCCATGTCGGGTGTACCGACGATATACTCAGCGCTCATGTCGGTGCCGACAGATGGGCTCGACTTATCGTCCTTTCGATTTGCAGCGGTCGGCGCGGCACCGCTCTCGCCAGAGCTGTTCCGGAACTTCGTCGAGTATTCGGGGGTTGAGCTCTTAGAAGGCTATGGGTTGACGGAAAGCACCGTGGTGGCCACCACAAACCCGCTCGGCGGTGAGAAACGCATCGGCTCCATCGGTCTGCGGATGCCGTACCTTGACATACAGTGTGCGGAGTTAGATAAACACGGAGAAGTCAAGCGCTTCTGCGGCACGAATGAAGTCGGCACGATCGTGATCCGCGGCCCTAGCGTCTTTCCCGGCTACCATGAATGCGTCAATAGCGGTTTGAGTTCTGATGGGTGGCTGAATACAGGTGACCTAGGACGCCAGGACGAAGATCAATACTTCTGGATCACTGGCCGCTCCAAAGATATAATCATCCGAGGTGGGCATAATATTGACCCAAGCATGATTGAGAACACGCTCGAGGAACACGAAGCCGTCGCGATGGCCGCCGCTGTCGGACAGCCTGATACCTATGCAGGCGAGCTGCC
>JBCCBY010000120.1:0-8769 GCA_039033795.1 Pseudomonadota bacterium
AGCCGGTGCTGCCGGTGTGTGACGTGTAGACACCTTGGATGATATCGCCGGTAACGGTGAAATCCACACGTGAGCAGTACGAATTATACCACGTTCCTTGGAGTTGTGCTGATGCTGCATTGATGCCGCAGCACGCGATCGCGGATATTGCCAGTGTCGTTTTGAGGGTTTGACGCCGCCCTGCCTTGATATTCATGGATAACCCCTTCCTGGAGCGTTAGGTGAGCACAATGAAAATTGGGTTGTCTTCACAAGACTGGAGTCTGCGGAGAATAGCGATCGGCGCAACGTCTATTCTGGGTGGGTGCTGTGATCGATGTTCGGGGGGTGAACAATATATCACCACACGGACGGGTAGGCTGTTATGGTGTCGGCAATGTCAACCAACCCATGCCTTTGCTGAGACCACCAAACACGGTTCACGCTCAATTGAGGGCGACACGTGTCTGTCGTTAAAAGGCGGCGGGCCAACGTTTATCGCGTTGGCGCCACAACCAACGCGTGCTGCGTTTCGATAGAGCCGGTCTCATCGTTTGAAAATGCGACAAACACGCGTGGCCAGTGTTCTAGGCAAGGGCGCGATTCTTGATGGCGTGAATTTTCGTCCGGCGGGAGTAAGGCTATCGGAAAAACGACAGGCACATCGAGAGGACTCAGTTCTCATCATGCTAAAGACCAGATTGGGTGTGAGAGGAGTCTAGGGGCGGTTCTCTATATTAATAGGTATGCGATAGTATTCAGACGTAAGAAACGAGGACGGATTATCAGTAGGGCCGTGTATTGACTTTTAAACTGTTTGCGGCGCGCCAGAACTGTCGACTGTTCGGCGTCATTGTTGGGCGGGTGAAGCCGCGCCGCGTTCGAAGGGCTTCTTGTATGTCGGGACAGGTTTGCTCGTTCCGACCTGATGCGAAACCAATGGGATCAACTTATCGGGATACGATACACTGCGTATGCGGAAGCGAGTCTATAACGACTTCGAGTGCGCCCTACAAGGAACCGTACCTCGTCAACGTTCTTTAGGAACGCTGTGACGAGGGGCTAAGCTCTCGATTAACGCGGCCGTGCTTGTACCCGATAGACACCGGTCTCTGCATGCACCGACCGTCGAGGCGAGGTGTTGCGAAGGTGCGCTTAGCGCTCCCACAACCCATGTTGAATGCCGCCCAGGAAATAGATCGCAAACTGACCATACCCAGGAATCTCTGTTGCTGTCATGGCAAAGCTTCCGCCGGCTTCCTCAGCGGCGGCTGATGCCGCAGCGATATCATCCACCAGTGTATAGGGCCTGACAACGGGGGCTTCATCATCTCTCAACGGTGCGCGAACACCAATCTGTCCGCCTCCAGAGAGTTTTGCAACACGCGCATTACCAAGTTCCGGAATAGGATTGCTGAAAACGACGGTGTGTTGTTCGGCCAGCGCCTTACATGTCTCTTCCACGCTTGGCGTGACGATCTCCAAATAGTAGAGTTGCACGGCCGCTTCCTCAGCAGGCGTTAGGGCTTGTGCTGAAGGATTACTCATTCCGCCAAAGAACATCAGGCACACGGCCAGTGTTGTGAAGCGATGTGCTTTGACGCGAAAGTCTGTGCCAACACGGCCCCGAGTTGCAAAAAGATGCTTATTCATATCTTGCCACCAGTCTACCTGTCTTTTGTTGAAGTTATCGAATTTAAATATGAATTTCGACCAATTGAATAAGGTTCCCACACGTATCGTCGAAGACAGCCATTGTGGCACCACCCGCCTTAATCGGTGGTTGGGTGAAGGTCACACCCGCAGCTTCCAGTCTCTTCACCTCCGACTCAATATCATCGACGCTAAATGCAGTAAACGGAATGCCATCCTCTGTAAGGGCGTTCTGAAATGCCTTGACCGCGGGGTGTTCGTTGGGCTCCAAGCCGAGTTCGACGCCATCGGGTTCCTCCTGCGAGACAAGGGTCAACCATCGATGCTCGCCGATCGGTATGTCATGCTTGACAACAAAACCAAGCGTGGTCGTGTAGAAATCAAGCGCTTTGGCTTGATCGTCCACCGCGATTCCCTTGATGTACATTTTCATTTGGTTTCCCTCGACGATTGATCCAATCTGAGAATTGGATAGTTCAGTGCCGGCAGTCTTTTAAGACCGTAAGAAAAGTCAGTAAACGATGTGAGATCGAATGGATGCTACGTGATTTGGCTTTCCCCGTATGACCGAGCCCAGTTGTGGCCGTTGCAGAAGCGTGCCGACTGGATAAGGCGTACCCAACTCTCAAGGAAACGCTCTCTACGCGGTTGTTTATTGTCAATGGCGGTCATAGTCCTGAACGTTTCAACTCCACGCCGTCTCACTTGCTTCCATTAGGATCAGCATCGCCTATTATGCAACAAAAAAGTTGCATGTAAGTGAGGTTTTGTCGCATAATGTAACAAACGGATATTGTTTGCGTACGATGCGCCAACACATGTTCAAATCATGGAGTATCGATGAGCCTATTCCAACAAAGGATGAGGCCAGTAAGGGTATTACGGATGATCACTCCGGCGTGACGTCCGCCCGGCGGGAATGAGTTGATCCTCCCATGGTGTTTGGCTTGACCATCAGAGCTGGTGATCGCCCATGTTCGTGCAACCCACGGGTTTGGTACCAAGGATGGGTTGGGGACGAAGTCAGTATAGGTTGTCTTTTCCGTTTGGTCTCGCCTCTTCGTCGCGCTCGCGCGACTTGCCGCTGGGCCGCCGTGATCGTTCGCTTGTCTGGCACGCAGTCACGCTGAGTGCTGACCGTTGTTCGCCATTTTGGTTGTTTTCATCGAGAAGGCGCATCTCACGAGGGTGCGTGCGGCGGGGAATGGGCGAGAAAAAGACCGGCGCCAAGGGTGTTTCGTCTCTTCGGTCGTCCGTGGTACAGCGGTGAAAAGTTCTTGGGAGGGAGCCATGGCTGCTTGGCCACGTTACGCGACTTTGTTTGGCCTCGTGATCGTTTTGGTCTTTTTGGGGCTGATCTACGGTTACCGCTTCGGCGCTGTTGGTTTGGGGGCTGTTTTTGGCGGCATGCGGATGCTGTTCCCGGTGATGCTCCTTGCATCCCTCGGGGCTGTGGCGGCATCGGGTGCGCTGGTGTTCCGCCGGTCCTTCCTGGCTGCCCTGGCGGCGCTCGCTGTGGCCGCAACATCCGGTGCCTTGGGAATGGTGCCGCTGTGGATGAAGGGGCAAAGTGAAAAAGTGCCTCCCATCCATGATATCACGACCAACACAATCGATCCGCCACTCTTCGTTGAGATCCTACCGCTGAGGATCGACGCGTCCAACCCGGCGGAATATGATCGTGGACAGACGGCACAGCAGCTACAGGCGTACCCCCATCTGACGTCGTTGGTGATGCCCGTCGCCTTGCCGCAGGCCTATGAGATCGCGCTCGATGCCGTTCGTGCAGAAGGTCTCACCATCGTTGCCAGTTCCCCAGAAGACGGCCGGATCGAAGCGTTTGCCCGCACGCCTCTTTTTGATTTTAAAGACGATGTGGTGATCAGGCTAAGGGATGCCCACGGCGTCGCGACGGTCGTCGACATACGCTCCAAGTCGCGAGTCGGGATGTCGGATTTAGGGTTCAACGCCCGGCGGATCGATAGCCTTTTGTCAGCGATGGAGGCGCAAGGGGGCCGTCTTGAAATGGATCACGCAAAAGCCGAAAATCCAATCTAACGTTTTGACGTGGCCTGCTTGACCATCTCCGTTTCGGTCTCTGACGGGCGGCCGGTATCATCCTTGCGGGCGTCTTCCCGAAGCGTTCTGAAAATCTGTTCAGCACGCACTTTCCGGCGGTACTCGGTGGAGGCCAGCTGCTCCAAAAGCTCTCGAGTTTTGGTTCGTTCGCTTGTCATACCCCAATCCGAGCAAAAATCTTTACGCCCCGTTAATCTTGAATTCGCTGGGGAACGTTAAAAAAAAGTGAAGCGCTTCGTTCGACATGGCAACAATGCCTCGAAGATTTTGCGAAATGAAAAACCCGCATGTCGCTATTTTCCTCAAAACAGCGGTCTGCTGATCACTCGCCCTTCACTTTGACATAGGACCCAGGGGCATCCTCAATGATCGGCAGGTCGCGATCACCGGGCTCACGCGCATCAACCACTCCGGGTGAATGCTCATCAAGCCATTTGATCCAATAAGGCCACCAGCTGTAGTCGTGAAGCGTTGAGCCCTCTTTCCATTCGTCGAGTGTCTCGGGAAGGTGGTCGTTCACCCTGAAGTGGTACTTCTTCTTGTCCGGGTGATTAACAACGCCTGCAATGTGACCGGAGCCCGCCAACATATACGTCACTTCGCTGCCGAAAAGGCGTGCGGAACGGTAGACCGATGAGGGCGGAGCAATATGGTCTTTCTCACCCGCCTGCATGAAGATGGGTATGTTGATCTTGGCGAGGTCGATCGGAACGCCTTCGATTTCTAATCCGCCCTCCGACAGTTTGTTATGCTGATAGAACTCCCGAAGATAATACAGGTGACACGCTTTGGTCATCCGCGTGGAATCGGCGTTCCAGTAAAGCAGATCAAATTTCTTTGCGTCTTTTCCAAGATAATAATTATCGACGAAGGCTGACCAAATCAAATCATTGGGGCGAAGCATGTTGAACGTGCGCGCCATGGCAGAGCCCTCAAGGACGCCGCCGGATGCATCGATTTGCTTCTCGATATTCTCAAGCTGCTTGTCGTCGACAAACAGCAGGAGGTCGCCCGCTTCCTCAAAATCCGTTTGTGCGGTGAAGAACGTGGCGGTGTTGATCCGATCATCACCCTGATCAGCCATATAGGCGAGCGTTGTTGAAAGCAGTGTTCCGCCAATACAGTACCCGATGGTATCAAAGCTATCAACGCCCGTGGCGCGGGACACGGCTTCGAGTGACTCGTAAACGCCTTGCCGCATATAATCCGGGAACGACTTATCCTTCAGTTCTGGTCCAGGGTTAACCCACGAGACAACGAACACGGTCCTGCCTTGACTGACCAGCCATCGAATGAAGCTGTTCTCAGGTTGTAGGTCGAGAATATAAAACTTGTTGATCCATGGCGGGAAGATCACCATGGGACGTTCTGCTACGGTTTCTGTGGTAGGGGTGTACTGAATGAGTTGCAGCATCTCATTTTGGTAAACGACCTTGCCGGGCGTGGTTGCGAGGTTTTTCCCGACCTCAAAAAAGTCAAGATCGGCTTGACGGATGGCCAACTCTCCATGGCCCCGTTCAAGGTCCGCCATAAAGTTCTCAAGGCCGCGTACAAAGTTTTGGCCATTGGAATTGACCGTCTCGTCATAGACCTCGGGATTAAGGGCCGGAACATTGGTGGGAGACATGGCCGCGAGGAATTGGTCGGCATGAAACTGCGCGCGGCGTTTGGTGTCATCATCAACGCCTTGAGCGGACAGTATCGCCTCGTCGACCCATCGCGCCATCAGAAGATAGCTTTGTTTAACGAAATCGAGTGCTGGATTTTCCGTCCACGCATCATGCTTAAAACGCTTGTCGCTCGTGGCGGGTTTAATCACCGGCTCTGCTGTTTGTCCCGACAGCCGCTCGGCCATGTTGGTGAAGAGCTTGGTGTAATCATCCCACAGCGACATCTGCAGGTTCATCACCCTCATTGGATCAGTGGAGAGGGCGGTCATCACGTCGGTTGTTGCGCCCGCGACATCGAGTGGATCAGCTGCTGGTTCAGCGCCGCGACGGCTGTAATCCATCCGCCGCTCTGTGACGTCCTTCATGACATCCTGCGCCTTGACGTTGAGATCAGCCATGGTGCGGGCGAAGCGCGCCATATCAGCGTAAGACGCAAGGGCGGTAACATCAGCGGTGGATTGATCGGTCGGGCCGGAGGAGGGAGGAACAGCTCCTGCGCTCGCCACACGTTCAGCAGCGGCTTTGACGTCAGCGGTCGGGACGTTTTTCTTTGATGTTTTTTTTGTGGCGCGCTTGATCCCAGCGGGTTTGCGGGTGCCAGGTTTTGACGGCTGTTGACGCTTTGCCGTCGTCTTTGCGCTTTTTGCCGACGCAGACTTAGTTGTTTTCGCAGGCTTTTTGTCTTCTGGCTCGTCGTCCATGGGCTCTTGGCTAGGCTCGGTCTTTGACATTTTATGGGCGCTCACTTTTGCTTGGCCGCCTTCGCGAACAGGTGTTCAACCAAGCCGACCCTTGATTGCAACCGGAACGCACAGATGCGCCTTCAGATTTACGCACTGATCTTTGTTCTATCGGCCTGCGCAACCCAGGAAACTGATAGTGTGCAAGGGCAGTACTTCGCCGCGTTGGCGGAGGAGCGGCGCGCCGAAGAACGGTTTCCCGTGCTGCGCGACTTGCCCGATTCTGCGACCACCGATGGCACAACGATCGACCCAGCAACCCAAGGCACGTTGTTGAGCGCTGCAGAGGTGCTGTCACCGGTGCGACAGGACGCTGAGCGCGTGTCCGTTGACGCGCAGCTGAGTGTCGAAGAGGTCGCCGCCGAACTGCTGCGAGAAATTGCGCTCCTTCGTGCCAAGCAAGGCCTACCGCCGAGCACCATCACACGCGAGGATCTTCGCTTCCCAACGCCCCCTCCGCTGGACGATTAGCGGTCAGGACGTGCGGCTGTACCGGCGAGCAGCCCTCCATCCACCTGAAGTTCGGTGCCCGTCATGTATCGACACTCGTCAGAGGCAAGCATCACGGCAAGGGCTGCAACCTCTTCGGGCATTCCAAAGCGTTTCAGCGGCGTGTCCGCCGTCACCGCTTTTGTCCTCTCTTCCCCATCGGGGCCCTCACCAAGCATAGGCTCCCACATGGGCGTCAAAACAGCAGCGGGATGGATCGAATTGCAACGGACCTCCCAGCCTTGCTCAGCAGCATAAAGGGCCACGGTCTTGGTGTGGTTTCGAACCGCAGCTTTTGACGACGCGTAAGCCGCCGCTCCTGGTATGCCGACAAGCCCTGATCGAGAAGAGATGTTGATGATCGATCCTTTGCCTCGCGCCCGCATGGCACGCAGCGCATAACGGCAGCCAAGAAAGACGCCATCGAGGTTCACCGCGTGTACGGAGTGCCAGTTTTCGAGAGAAACGTGCTCTGGATCATGGGGCTGCGTTGCATTGTCTTCGAAGCCAGTGATACCCGCATTGTTGACCACAATATCAACATGGGGGTGGCAACGTGCGAGCCTCTCCCAGTCCTCCTCGGACGAGACGTCGAGCGCGAAAAACTCGCTGTTTCTTGCCGCGGCCGCTGCTTCACCATCCTGGCGGTTGATGTCCGTGAGCACGACGGTTGCGCCTTCGTTTATGAACGCATCGGCTATCGCGAGGCCTATACCGCGCGCAGCGCCCGTGACCACGGCGCTCTTACCTTTAAGTCTCGGTCTCATTTGGGGAACTTTCGAAGAATGGGGGATGAAGAATGGGGGATCATGAGCACAAGCGTGTCGTCGACAGCGATGTTAGCCGCTTATGCGGTGCCCTTTGTCCATCAATCATGCTCCTTCGACGCGGTATGGCTTTGCACGATCTTTCTGGCAAGTCCCGGCCTTTGATCACTGCCGCTTTACCCTGCGCTCAAACCGCGTAAGTCGGGGCCTTTCTTATTGAGGAGGTGGCATTGGGTCCAATGCGCGTTGCGATTGCTGGTCTTGGCACCGTGGGAACGGGTCTTGTGCGGATTATTGCGTCGTCAGGCGCCCAAGAGCCCATGCAGATCTCTGGTGTCAGCGCGCGCGACCGGACGCGGGCGCGCGACGTCGATCTGTCATCCTATGAGTGGTTCGACGATCCTAAGGGGATGGCAGTATCGCCGGACACGGATGTGTTTGTTGAACTGATTGGCGGAGACGAGGGCATCGCCAAGGAAGCGATTGAAGCGGCCCTGTCGTCTGGCAAACATGTGGTCACGGCCAACAAGGCTCTTATTGCCAAACATGGGCTCGAGCTTGCCTCGCTTGCGGAAGATAAAGGTGTGGCGCTTCGATTCGAGGCCGCGGTGGCTGGCGGTATCCCGGTGATCCGTGCACTGCGCGATGGGCTCGCTGGGACAGACGTCAACGCTTTGCAGGGTGTTTTGAATGGGACATGCAATTTCATTCTAGCGTCGATGGAGGCGGGAGCGAGCTATGCGGATGCACTCACTGAGGCGCAACGGATTGGCTTTGCAGAGGCGGATCCAAGTTTCGACGTCGGCGGCATTGATGCCGCCCAAAAGCTCGCGATTCTTGCGGCTCTTGCTTTTGGTGTGATGCCGCCTGTCGACGCCATCGGACCAATCGGCATCGACAGCGCTTCGCCAGAGGATCTTGCAGCGGCCGAAAATCTCGGCCTTCGGATGAAATTGGTGGCGATATTGCGCCGTGAGCACGACGGTCTTGCTGCCCGCGTTGCACCTGCATTGGTGCCGCTGACGTCTGCGCTCGATATTGGCGGTGGCGGCGAGAACATCGTGGTCGCTGACGCCGAGCCGCTTGGGCGCGTCGCTTTTTCAGGCCCAGGGGCTGGGGGCGGGCCCACGGCCTCGTCGGTGATGGCCGATCTTGTTGATATCGCCCGCGGCGCCATTGGACCTGCGTTTGGCAAGCCCGCGGCGGTGATCGACGCCCGTCCGAACGTGGTGCCAGATGCCGCGCCCCCGGCCCCCCCGGTAACCGACCGTGACAGCGACGGCGCGGACCTGCGCACGACGGCCTTCCTGCGTCCCGCGCAGGATTTCCTGAACCGGGCGGGCGTTTGGCCCCTCTTCGCGCCGGTGGCGACGCCGCTGGCCACGATGCGCA
>JBCCBY010000121.1:0-8719 GCA_039033795.1 Pseudomonadota bacterium
ATGCCGCTTGAGAAGATCAATGAGGCGTTTGACCTGATGCACAGAGGCGAGAGTATTCGGAGTGTGGTGATTTACTGATGAACCTGACCACACACCAATCGTGGACGTCCTTTGGTGGTTTATTGTCCGTTCACGATCATTTTAGCGACATCTGCGGCTGTTCGATGCGGTTCGCCGTGTACACACCGCCGCAGGCCACGTCTGGGCCAGTGCCCGTCGTGTGGTACCTGTCGGGTCTGACGTGCAACTGGTCAAATGTGATGGAAAAGGCGGGGTTGCACCGCGTGGCATCAGAGCTTGGCGTGATGGTCGTGGCGCCCGACACCTCGCCGCGGGGTGACACCGTGGCCGATGACGACGCCTATGATCTGGGTCAGGGCGCAGGTTTTTACCTCACCGCCACGCAGGCGCCGTGGGCGAAGCATTTTTCCATGGATCGCTACATCACAGAAGAGCTGCAGCAGACTGTTCTGGCGCATTTCCCCGTTGACCCTCAGCGGCAAGGAATCATGGGCCACTCGATGGGGGGGCACGGCGCGTTAACGCTGCATCTCAAAAATCCATCCCTCTACGCATCTGTTTCGGCGTTTTCGCCAATCGTTGCGCCTTCGCAAGTTCCATGGGGTCAAAAGGCCTTTTCCGCTTATCTGGGTGACGATCGCGCGACATGGTCAAATTATGACGCAACCGACTTGGTCGGAAAAATGCGCTCAGACGCTCATATTCTTATCGATCAGGGCCGTGACGATCAATTCCTCGAGGAGCAGTTGCGTCCTGCGCTGTTCGAAGAGGCATGCATCAGCGCTGGGCAAGATGTGACCATCCGTATGCAGCCTGGTTATGATCACTCCTACTATTTCATTGCCAGCTTCATGGCTGACCATCTCACCCACCATCACCGCGCGTTGACGGCGGAATAACCACAAGATCAACCGCAATAAGCAGCGCTTAGCTCGGGACAGCCTCGGTCGCGGCTTTGTTCGCGGTCTGGACCGTGGTCGCGATCATGATCCCAAGGCCAATGGTCAGAAGCGGGAGGAAAGGCTCGAGCGGCCAGAAAGGCAGCCAAAGCGATGTCTCCGCTGACCAGGCAGGGCCAGCGAGAATGTTGGCAACACCATTGTACCAAAGCTGGCCCGACACCGCCGCGGCCAAACCAACAACAATCAGTGCACCGCCGCCCGCCCGTGCCACCGGCGTGGGCGAGACACCAGGCGCCTCCTTGGCGCTTTTCATCAAGCGCATTTTACCCCAAGCGGTGAGGCGCAGCCCGAATGCAGCAAATCCGCCAGCGTAGAACAGGTAGTCGATCAACCTGGGCGCTGAATATCCATCTAGGTACGGATAGTAAAAAAGGTTCCACCAATAAACGCTGAATGGATAGGCCCATAGGAAGATCACCCCGGCCTTGTGAATCAACTTCCATTGGTCGGCAGTGACGAACCGGCTTCCAATCTTAAATGATGTGATCGTGAGTGCGCCCAGGAACACATAGCCAATGGTTCCTTCAAGTTCGTCGCGAAACGCATAAATCTCGGCGAAGTAATAATCGCGCATAAATGTCGACACGACAAAGATCCCAAGACCCTGCCATGCCATCGCAACAGCAAAGACCAGACCGAGATATTTTCTATTTCTGAGCAACCACATCGACAGTGGACTGGGGAACAGAATTTGAACCGCAGAAGCAGCGATCACCAAATAGATGAAGGGAACGGCCCAGCGGACGGAATACCCAATCATTTCTGAAACGCCTTCTCCGGTCGAAAGATCCGTCTGAAGGCCATGCAAAATGACGCTCAACGAGATTGGAACCGAAAGAAGCCAAAAGAGGCTCCAACCATTCAAGCGCTTATTCTTTAAAAGCTTTGATATGTTCATTTGCACAATAAGTAACCGTCGCATACATCATTGGTTTCGTCCAGCATGATTAGCTGTTACGCGGGTCCGCCGGGAATTGGTCTGGCCCCGCGGATGCTCTAGAATGGAAGATAGGCTGTTGCGGGATTGTGTCACGTCAAAGCAACCGCCAGCGGCTTCACGAACCAACAGCAAGGAGCCAAGTTTATGTTGCAAGAAGCGCGATCAAGACTGTTCGGGGTGCTGCGGGTAGGGATCGCGTTTGCGCCATGGCTTTTGGCAATGTACACGTTGTATTGGTTGGGGAAAAACGAAATTTGGGACTCAGAAACTCCGCATAGAGATATTATGAGCGGCGGAATTGTTGCAACTGGCATGGCTGCGACCTTTATCGCGCACACGCTGTTGGCCAAGTGGCAAAAAACGAAGACATAGCGCTGATTGGCCTCGCCTGGCGAGTTGTTGCCTCTAATCGTTGCGGACCAGCCAGGCTGGTGTGGCGTAGATGGTCACCGTCACATCATCACCTTCGTTGATCACACCGGGTACGTCGACAATGCCAACAACACCGCGGGTCAGTTGAGAGGCTTTCGGAAAGGCGGTCGAGGCCAATTCTTCGCCGCTTGTGGTGTCAAACTGTTCAGCGATACTCTTACCCATATCGTGGCAAGGCGGATTGTATTCCACGACAACCAGCTCAGCACCCGAAGGAAATTTCAAGATGCTGCCCTTGGGCAGTTTGGACAGCTCAGGCACACCGCTCAAGCAAAGGTTAGCCCCAAGCGATGCCGCCGTCAGATCGTTGACCGTACCAAGTTTTTTCGAAATTTCAGAGAGTTCTTCGACCGACACCGCCGACCACTGGCGCTCGTTACGGCGGCGCACGCCGGCCGGCTGTTTATCGCCACTTTCCCACGCCTCGCGCTCGAACGAGCGATGCCGATCACCAACAATGCCATCGAGCTCCACATCGATTGACGCTCGACGTTCTTTACCCAACACGCCCTCGACCCCAACGTAGACGGAGTGTACTTTTCCTTTGAGTAACTTCATCTTTCGGCTCCTAAAGCGCTCGCAGGCCAAGCGAACAATCGATTGAGTTGACCCAACGCGAATTGATTGCAATCCTTAGGTCGTCAGCATTCTTCCATCACAAGACCCCGTCTATTTCAATGGTTGGCTCATGCATGACGATTGTCGAGCGTCTTGACTGTGTTGTGAGGCTCACGGAGCGGTTAAGCTGAAGGCGCACGCCAGTCGGCTTTTTTGCAGATGGAGGGCACAGTGACGAACGAAGCAATCTCAATTGCGCATCGCAAGACGGAGTTCGACGATTGGCGAGCGGTCTCGATTTCGCTTTATTTGGCGATCGTTGGTTATGGTGTGCTCGTTGGAATTCCTGTGATCAGCACAGCCTGGGTGACTCAACTTGGATTTTCCGAGACGCAGGTTGGCCGTGTCGCGGGCGCGGACCTGGGTGGGCTTTCGGTTGGGGCCGTGGTCGCTTCGCTCCTCATTCAACGGCTCAATCGGCGATGGCTGGTTGCTGGTGCGATCGCGACCACGGTCGTGGCCAACGCGCTTTGTATGATTTTTGTCGACTACGGAGCTGTTTTGCTTCTTCGGTTGGTCGCTGGGTTTGGTAGCGGTATTTACACCGCCATCGCAGTCGCTTCTCTCGGCGCCACCGCGCATCCCGCGCGCGCTTACAACATCATGCTCTTCATTTTCGCGTTCTCCCAAGCTTTCGAGCTGCAGGTGCTGCCTCAACTTTCAATGAACGGAATATATTTCGTGTTTGTCGCTTTTAACTTGGCGGCTCTTCCGTTCTTGGCCTGGCTCCCTCCGCGGGCGTCGGTGTCTGGCTTGGGCGTGGAGGTCGAGGAGGTTGATGAGACGGGTCAACGGTCGAGCACGAATGTGGCTGTACCGGCTTATGTTCCCTGGCTGTGTTTGGCGGCCATCGCCGCCACATATGTCAATATTGGGGCGTACTGGACCTATATCGAGCTTGCCAGTTTGGCGTCTCCGGCAGCTGACGCTGACTGGGTCGGACGCGCCCTTGTTTGGGCGTCGTTCTTAAGCATCGTGGGTTGCTTGGTCGCGACCCTCATCAGCAACCGTTACGGATTGGCCCGGCCCTTGTTGGCAACACTTGTGACCCATGCGGTCATCGTCGGTATGCTGGCTTTTGGCATCAACAACACAAACGTTGTCGTCAGTCTCTTTATGTTCAATTTTCTTTGGATCTTCATCGACGTTTATCAGTCCGCCACCGTGGCGAATGTCGATAAATCTGGCCGTTATGCGGCTCTCATGCCCGCAGCGGTGGGTTTTGGGCAAATCCTCGGGCCGAATCTTGCCGCCTCGATCTTAGGGTTTGGGCTTGGCTATGGATCGGTGTTCCTTATGTCCGCGTTCGCCTCGCTGGTGGCCATGTCGATTTATGGATATATGTATCTCCGGCTGCGGCAGATCATTCCTGCTTTGGCCGACGCGTCCTAGCCAGGTCTCGCCTTTTTGCCCGTCACACCTTAGAGGACAGAGTGTCGATCTTGGCACGGATATTCGGGACGTTTTGATGGATGGTAACGACGAGCCACAGACCTTTTTGGGGGCGGTAAAGCCATACCGTCTTCAGGTTAGTGCGACCTACACGGTGATGCTGCTCGAAAATGTGTTTGAGCTGCTCTATCCGTTCACGATCGGCCTCGCGATTAATGGTTTGATCGCGGGCGATGGCATCGTGAGCCTCCTACCCTTTGCCGGGATTTGGTTCTTTCAGCTGGTCACCGCCACGGCGCGGCAGGTTTTCGATACGCGTCTCTTTGCCAAGATGTACGGCGACGTCGCGGGCCGCATGATCGTTCGGCAGCGCCAAGCGGGGGTGACCACGGGAGAGGTTGCTGCTCGCTCTGTCATGACCCGAGAAGCGGTCGATTTCTTCGAATTTGAGGTTCCCGCGTTTGTCACGGCGACCATCAGCCTGATTGGCGGCGTGGCGATGCTGTTTTTGTACGATTTCGTCGCCGGTGCCGCGATGGCGCTCGCGTTGGTTCCTGTGTTTGTGATCTATTTTCTCTATGGCCGTCGTTCGCTTGCCCTGAGCCGCCGGTTGAACGATCGCCACGAACGGGAAGTGAGCGCGATTGAAAGCGGTCGTCCGGCGCGTGTTTTCAAGCACTTCAAAGCGTTGGCTCGTTGGAGGGTCATGTTGTCCGACGTCCAAGCGGGCGCTTGGGCGGTGGCTGATCTTTTTATTTTCGTGGCGGTCATGCTCGTCATTTTGCGGGTGACGGCCGAGTTAGGGGCGCAGGTTGGCGATGTTTTTGCCGCGATTGCTTATGTTTTGACGGTGATCACGGCCCTCGACGAGGCACCGCTCATCGTCGAACAATTTTCACGTTTGCTCGACATTCGCCGCCGAGTGGACGAAACGGATGCATAAAATTTGAGGCTTGATAAGCTGATACCGCAGCGCACGATTCGAGAGGTCTGTGGATCACGTTCCGAACGATACCAAGGCATTGGTCGCCAAATATCTGTCGCTTTGGGAAAAGACAGACATCGCCAATCTCATGGATCTGTTCGCCGAAGACGTCCTTTACCACGACATGACGTCGGGCTCGATTATCAAATATTCCGAACTTGAACGCTTTTTGGCGGAGACTTTTGCCAGGGAAGAGGGCAGCCGTCTCGAATTCAACGACGTTATCTACCCAAAAGATGGGTCCGTCTTACTCCATTGGCGACAAAACCTTCAGACCAGGGAAAGTGTTGAGCCGATCGAAATCGGCGGTGTTGAGTTGATTGTCTTTGAGCAGGACAAAATCGTCAGTGTGCATGAGTTTTACGATTACCGCGGTGTCACATCTGATCCTGTCGATTCGGTTGGGGCGGATAACCAAGACGAGCAATTGTCAAAACTAGGATTGAGCGAACTCGATCTGCAGACGATCTCAACCACGCTGAGCCAATACTTTGAGGGAGAACGACCATTCCTTGATCCACGCCTTAACCTAGCGTCAGTGTCCAAGGCCATGGGTTACACGCGCAACCAGATCTCCTACGTGATCAACCACGTCATCGGATGTACGTTTTACGAGTTCGTCAACAAGCACCGCGTCAATCACGTTATCGCGAGGATGGAAGAGGCGGATGCGGATTTCTCGATTGTCAAAGTGGCGATCGAGTCCGGCTTTAATACGATTTCTGGATTCTATAATGCGTTTAAGAGACAAACGGGTGTCACTCCATCCGTCTACCGCCAGACTGCCTTGAGCGCCCGTAGCTCCGTTCGGACCCGCGAGGACGACGCCTTGGCTTCAAGCCCATAAGCACTAGGTTTTGATGGCGAAAGCCATGCAAAACACAGTGGGAACGCTTGATGACGCAGTACGATGCGATCGTAATTGGAGCCGGGCATAATGGCCTGATCTGCGCGTCTCTTCTTGCAAAAGCAGGTCGACGGGTTCTGATTGTTGAGGCTTCTGACACGATAGGCGGGTTAGCATCACCGCGCGAGTTTTATGCTGGCTTTCATGCAGCACCCGTGCACAGCGTGTCCCACTTCTCGTCCGTTGTCGCACGCGCCCTCAATCTTCAAGAGTACGGACTGTCTTTTAACGCTCCGCGTCCAACCATTGGCCTTGCTGATACCGGATCGCCTATTGTCTTGCACGGCGATAACGTTTCTGGGGTTGGTGCAGCAGACGCTGATGTTTACACGGAGTATCGGCAAAAGCTTCTTCGCTATGGCAAAGCCATTTCGGTGATTTGGGAAAAAACGCTCCCCCGAATTGGTCTGGCTGGTCTTCGTGATTCCGGCGTTTATGCCCAGGCGTTTATGAAAATGCGCGGCTTAGGCGGCGAAGACATGAGTGAGCTGGTTCGTGTCTTGACGCTCCCGATGAGGGACCTGGTCAGTGAGTGGTTTGACGACCCAAGGCTCCAGGCTTTGTTGTGCTGGGATGGCCTTATCGGTTCAAAAATGGCCCCGCGGTCGCCAAACAATGCGGTGTTACCACTCTTATTACGGATGAATGGTGAGGGTGGTGGCGATTACGTGACGCCGAAAGGCGGCGTCTCAGCACTTGTCGCGGCGCTCGAGGCGTGTGCAAAAGCTGCTGGTGTTACCATGAAAACAGGCGCTCCCGTTCAACAAATCTCCATCGAAGGCGATGAAGAAGGGCTTAAGGCGACGGGCGTCGAGTTGGTGGGTGGTGAGACGATCTCTGCACCACTTGTCGTTTCATCAGCTGATCCGAAGACCACGTTTATGAAACTCGTTGGTGCAAGGAATTTAGAAATTCAGTTTGCCTCGCGCATCAATCGCCTTCGTTCTAAGGGATACGTTGCCAAGTTTCATGCTGCGCTGAGTGAGCTGCCCAAGATCGCGGGTGTTGAATCCCTTGACGGTCGCATGATCATTGCGCCCGATATGGATGCCATTGAGTTCGCTTATGACGATGCAAAATATGGGGACGCGTCGGAGAGGCCGGTAATGGAAATCACTTTCCCGAGCCTTCATGATCCTTCTCTTGCTCCGCAAGGTCAACACGTTCTGTCCGCACACGTGATGTATGCTCCCTATGATGAGAAAAGCGGTTGGTCGGACGAAGCCACCAATGCATTCAAATCCCGTGTGCTTGCGACCTTAGAAAAGACGATCCCCGGGATAGGCTCATTGATCCTTGGATCGGAACTTCTCACACCGCTTGATATTGAGCAGCAATACGGAGCAACAGGTGGGCATTGGCATCACGTCGAACTCGCACTCGAACAGATGATGATGATGCGTCCGACCCATGGTGCTGCGCAATACGCAACCCCTATTCCCGGTCTCTATCTTTGTGGCGCGGGCAGCCATCCAGGCGGCGGCATTATGGGAGCTGCGGGTCATAATGCTGCCCGGCGGATTGTAAAATGAAGACGTATGACGCGATCATTATCGGTGCCGGACACAACGGCCTCACCAACGCAGCCTATCTCGCGAAGGCCGGGCTTGACGTCGTGGTCGTCGAGAAGAACGAATATATAGGCGGCGCCGCGGTCTCGCGTGAGCTTGAAGACGGCTTTCTCTACTCAAGCTGTTCATACGTATGCAGCATGATGCGTCAGGTCATTCACCGAGACCTTGACCTCACCAAGCACGGATTGATGCTTGTTCCGTATCTGGGCACGGTGGCGTTTGGTGACAATGGCGAGACGCTGACCTCTTACACCGCAGAAGGCCCGGCCTATAACGAGTTGCGTCGTCACTCGCCCCATGACGCAGACGCCATGTTCCGCCTGATGGCTGATCTTGATCGTTATTCGACCCTGATCCGTAAGACACTGCTCCGGACACCTCCGGATCCGACGAAATTCCGTATTCGCGATATCAATGAATTGATCTTCCTTGCCAAGACGTTTGGTGAGCTCGGCGAAACGGAAATTTACGAGTATATTCGCTTCTTTACGATGAGCGCGGCTGAGTTTCTCGCCGATTATTTCGAGAATGATTTTATCGCAGCGGTGATGGCCACGCCGGGTATTATTGGTACCGCGTTGGGTATCGATTCTCCGGGTTCTGCTTATATTCTTCTTCACCATGTGATGGGGGATGTGGATGGAAACATCGGTGCTTGGGGTCTTGCGCGCGGCGGGATGGGCTCGATTTCCAAAGCGCTTGCTGGGGCGTTGATGGAACATGGCGGTGAGATCCGCACCAATGCCGGTGTGTCGCAGATTCGCGTGAAAGATTGCGCCATAAAAGCAGACATATGGCCGATGCTGCCGTGAACCACGATCTCAATGCCTTTCATCGAAATGCCACAGCGGGACGCCGCATTGCCCTTGATGACCAACAGGCCACCAT
>JBCCBY010000122.1:0-8707 GCA_039033795.1 Pseudomonadota bacterium
GAAGAGGTGCGGGCGCAAGAGGCCGATATGGGAATCACGTTCGACTATATTGTCGTCTGTACCGTGACGGGTTCAACCTTTGCTGGGATGATCGTGGGGTTTGCTGCTGATGATCGGGCGAGCCGGGTCATCGGTATTGATGCGTCAGGCACGCCGGAGCCATTGCGTGGTCAGGTCCGGCAAATCGTTGATAACACGGCCGAACTGGTGGAGCTCGGCCGAGCGGTACGCGACGAAGAGATCGTGATGGTCAATGATTATGCTTACCCGGCCTATGGAGTGCCGAGCCAAGAGACGATTGAGGCGATCCGTCTCGCCGCCCGGACAGAAGCCATGATGACGGACCCGGTTTATGAGGGAAAATCGATGCAGGGGCTAATTGATCTGACGCGGAAAGGGTATTTCCCGAAGGGATCGAAGGTTCTTTACGCCCATCTTGGCGGTGTGCCAGCGATCAATGGCTATGCCTACACCTTCAGGAATGGCTAGCGGCGCGGGCGGACGAGGCTGCGTTTTCGCAACCTCATCCGAAAAAGCCACTTATGCGGCGAGGGCTTTTTTCGCTTCTTCCGCGATCGCTTCAAAGGCTTGTGGTTCGCGGGCCGCAATATCGGCAAGCATCTTGCGGTCCACCTCGATGCCCGCTTTCGTCAGTCCATTGATGAACTGCGAATAGGTGAGGTCATGCAGGCGCGCCGCAGCATTGATCCGCTGGATCCACAGCTTACGGAATTCCCGCTTGCGGGCCTTCCGGTCGCGATAGGCGTACTGACCGGCTTTCTCCACCGCTTGGTTGGCGGCTGAGAAAATGTTCTTCCGACGACCACGGTAGCCTTTTGCTTGGCTAATGATCTTGCGGTGACGGGCGTGGGACGCTGGTCCCCCTTTAACTCGTGACATGGGCGATCCTCCTTAGCGCGCGTAGGGCATGTATTTTTTGACGATGCGCTGATCGCACTCCGCCATCGGTTTCATGCCGCGCTTCTGGCGGATTTGCTTGGGGGTCCGCTTGATCATGCCGTGGCGTTTGCCAGTTGAAAGGGCCATGACCTTGCCGGTGCCGGTGACCTTGAATCGCTTCTTGGTCCCGGACTTGGTCTTCATCTTGGGCATGTTCATCTCCTACGTCAGGCGCACCGAGGCCATGCCTTCGTGCCAGGCGCGCACGGGGAACGCGGCGTTGAGCAGAAAAGCAGGACAGAGTCCAGGCGCCCAAGAGATCACCCCAATTGGTTGTCGGGCAATCAAAAATTAAACCGTGAATTGTATGAGTGATTCTATCACATCACCAACAGTCGAAGGGGTCTGATTGATGCAAAATATCGTGAAAGCCATGGCAGCAGCGCTACCACTCATCGCAACACCAGCATTCGCCGGGACCGGTTATGATTGCGACGCGCACGCAACGCATATTGATCAAGAGATCGGTGCACAAAAGGCCGTGGCAGCGTATGCCATTCTCCATGATCACAAGGCTGATCCTGACCACTTGATCGATGCTCTGAAGGCGGAGCACCCAACCGTCGAGAAAGAGCTCGAGGACTATGCCGCGCACAATTGCGGTCGTGAACTCCTCGTGGCCCACGCCAACGACCACTAAAGGCCCACCGCTGGCCATCTGGCGGTGTTTGGTGCTTAACCCATCAAACACCGCTATGAAGGACAGCCCATGAATTCAACGATCACCATCCGCCGCCCGGATGACTGGCATACCCATCAGCGGGATGGGGAGATGCTGGCGGCAGTGATCAATTACACAGCACGGCAATTCGGGCGCGCGATCGTGATGCCCAATCTGGCACCGCCCGTTGTGACCACCGATCAAGCGGCCGCGTATCGCGACCGGATCAAAGCCGCTCTTTTGCCAGCGAACGCAAGTTTTGAGCCGCTGATGACGTGCTATCTCACCGACACGATTGATGCTGATGACGTGGTGGCCGGGCACGCCGCGGGCATTTTGACGGCGGCCAAACTCTACCCCGCGGGGGCGACCACCAATTCGGACAGCGGGGTCACAGCGGTTGAGAACATCTACCCCGTGCTTGAAGCGATGGAGACGGCGGGCATGCCGCTCCTGATCCACGGCGAAGTCACCGACGCAGAGATCGACATCTTTGATCGTGAGGCGGTGTTCATTGATCGTATCCTCTTAGGGCTGATCAAACGCTTTCCAGGGTTAAAGGTCGTCTTTGAGCATATCACCACGATGAACGCGGTTCATTTTGTCGAGGCCTCCGGACCCCTGATCGCCGCCACGATCACACCGCAGCATCTTCACATCAACAGAAACGATATCTTTAAAGGCGGGATCAATCCGCACCAATACTGTTTGCCGATTGCGAAGAGAGAAGAGCACCGGCTCGTCCTGCGCAAGGCCGCGACCTCGGGCAGTCCCAAATTCTTTTTGGGCACGGACACGGCCCCGCATGAGCGCCACGCCAAGGAAAGCGCCTGTGGCTGCGCGGGGATCTTCAACGCGCCTTTTGCGCTTGAGAGCTATCTCACTGTTTTTGAGGACGAGGGTGCGATCGAGCACTTCGAAGGTTTCGCCAGCTTGCACGGCCCGGCCTTTTACGGCCTGCCGCTGAACGAGGGCACGGTGACGCTTGAGCGGCAAGAGACACCCGTGCCCGACACCATCGGTGAGGGCGACACCCTGACCGTACCCTTTCACGCCGGCGACACCATCCGTTGGCGGATGCTTGATTAAGCCTACTGCAACACTGGGAAGGCGAAGTTGAGGCCAACCAGTGTCATGAGCCCCACAACAATGCCGATCGATGTGTTCCGGCGCCGGTGCTCGGTGTCGTCCTCGGGTTTGGAAAAAGCGAAGTAAAAGATTGGCAGCAGCGCCAGATTTGCTGCCGACACGAAAATCAAAAACCCATTCGATGAAAAGGCATCGGCAAGGGTGAGTGTCTCGCCAGCCAAGCGTCGGGCAAGAATAGGTAGACCAACGGCAAGGTCGATCGAGATCACAAGCCCGATGAAAGCTCTTGCGACATCTTCGGCGGTATCGATCACCGCTGCAACAAGACGCACCGCTTTGCGGGTCAGCGTGAAGCCGTACTCCCGTCCCGCGATAAGGCCCAGGAACACCCAGGTGGTGGACATTGGAATGTCCGACAGCTCTTTGAAAAAGAAGAGCAGCGAGGCGAAGGTGAAGTCGATGATGGTCGCTGACCGGATGTCGATCACATTCGTCTTGGTGCGCAGGATCCGCTGTACAGGGCCACCGGCATTGGCAAAGGTGAACCCGAGAAAAGCGAGGATGATCAGCATCGCCACGAAGCTCTGTGTGGCCGTAAGCTCCCGCGGCAGGAAGACAAAAATATTGGCAAAATCCTGGACCAACCAAACGGACCAAAGATAGCCCGTTGTCACCCATTGCGTTGTCACCCAATAGAGGGATCGGTTGCGGGTTAAGGCCAGTGAGACCGCGATGCCCTCAACCAAAAGGCTGAGGACAACCCCAATCAACATCACGTGGAATGTCTCGATGGTGCCGAAGACGAAGTACTGCGCCGCATAAAACGCCGAACCCACGGATCCGATGAGGCCAATCGGTATCTGCGAATCAAGCGCATGCCGCTCGAAATAATTTTCGAGGGTGCGGCTGATCAGAAGATAAAGACCCAGGCCGATGGCAAAAGCCAGGCCATAGCCAAGCAGCGACTTCTCGATCATCGAGCCAAGCCCACTGGCCGTGGCAAAAATCGTCAGGACCATGAATGACGTCGACACCGGAATTCCAAGGCGGGTGATCAACAAAAGCACCAGCGGCGGAATGGTGTGATACCACTCGATGGAAATCGCTGGGTATTTCACATCATTGGCCAAGCGGCCAAAGGACGGGTCTCCGCCATTGATGACCCAGCCATAGGTGAACGTCATAATCAGGACAGCACCAGCAAAGGCGTAAAGCACCGACCAATGAAGGCGGTCGTTAGAATTGATGAAGGTCCCGAGCGTCTGAAGGGCGTCGTTGCCGACCACCGCATAGGCAGCAAAAGTGAACCCGATCAACGCGGCAACTTCCAAGCCCAGCATGCGACAGCCCTAATAGTCCTGGCGCGACATAGGCGCAGCCGACGAAATTTCACGCGAAGTTTTTGTGACACCCTGACGAGACTTGGCGGTTCTCTTTGCCGACCTCAAAAAAACGTAGAAAGCGCCGTGGCCGCCGTGTCGCTGATGCGCTGTTCTGACCGATGCAACACCCGGTCCGTAGGCGCCGAGTTCCATCTGTTGCAAGAAACCTTGGCGAATCACCCCGCGCCCTCCGTGCTCGCCAGCCTTCGAACCTTTCCCCGTGATGATCAAAAGAACGCGATGGCCGCGCTGGACCCCCTTCGCGATAAAGGCCGAGGTCGCGCGGTCCGCCTCATGCTGGCGCATCCCATGAAGATCAATGACGGCGTCGATCGCCAACCGGCCCCGCCCGACAAGTTGCGCCCGCCGGGGATCCCCGCTGTTGATCGGTGAACCGGCAGCCTTGGGCCGGGGTGTTTCTTTCGCCGCTTTGGCGGCGCGTTGCGCCACCGCCGGGGGAACGGCTCCCGTCGGCGCGGCGCTTGGGGCCACGGTGCTGTGAATAGGTGTCACGGTCCGCGCAATGGTGTTCCATAGCGATCGCTCACCACTCGTCAGCTGTCTGCGTCCCTTGCTCATCCTTGAACCTCGGCAAGCGTCATGCCGTGCGACCGTGGGATCAGAACAATGATCCGCGCGGGAAGCTTGAGCCGTCCTGCCACATCACCGGCAGCATCGCCCCGCCCAATGAAGAGATCGACACGGCCTGCTCCCTTAATCGCCCCGCCGGTGTCCTGTGCAATGGTCATGCCCTCAAAAGAGAATGCTTCATCCGTTCCCGCGACCCATACTGGTGCACCTAAGGGGACAATGGTCCGGTCCACGGCGACGCTCACTCGGGGAGAGAGGGGGACACCGGCGCTACCAATTGGTCCTTCGGGCCCAGCCGCATCGCCGCGGTCTTGGAAAAAGACATAGGACGGGTTGGTCGCGCGAACCCGTGCGGCCTCAGAAGGAGAGGCGTTATCAAGCCATGCGCGAATGCTCTGCATCGTCACATCTTCGCGCACGAGAGCGCCTTCATTGATCAGTGTTTTGCCAATTGCCACGTAGATATGGCCATTTTGCGACGCATATCCGATCCGCCGGGCTTGCCCTGGCATTTCCAAGACGCCTGATCCTTGAATTTGTAAGAAAAAGAGGTCGTCGGGCCGCATATACCCCAGCACGTTGGCGCTTTGGGGCGGATTG
The DNA here is from genome assembly GCA_039033795.1 of Pseudomonadota bacterium. Taxonomy (GTDB): domain Bacteria; phylum Pseudomonadota; class Alphaproteobacteria; order Caulobacterales; family Parvularculaceae; genus Parvularcula. The sequence continues at coordinate 5,284 of JBCCBY010000122.1, forward strand.
TTCTCGATCTCTTTCCGATCTGCATAAGGAACAAGCCGTCCTTCCTGCAATTGGCCAGCGATTCGCTTACCGCGCAGCTCGGGCCGAAAGGCGCCGAGGTCGACCGAAACAAGATCAGACGGTGTGGTCAGCACCGGGGCAGAGAACACGTTGGTGGGCTGAGGAGAGCCCTCGAACACCGGCTCGTAATAGCCAGTCACAAGACCTTGCCCGCCATCAATGGCGATGGCCTCAAAATGGCGTTCGAAAAAGCGTTGTGCCTCCTCTTCATTCGTGACCGATGGCGCGTCCGCGCACGGCGTTGTCCAATCAAGACCTTGAAGGCGCGAACTCGTCCCCCTTCGGAGGAGATTGGGGCAGGTGACCGCAAAACTCCTCACGGCCGGAAGAAGAGGGGCCGAGCTAAGGCCTGGGATATCGCTGAGCGCCACCGGCGCCAAAGGAGGCGGATCAAGCGACCGTTCAGCGCAGGACAACACAAACGCGAGAAGACAAAAGGAGGCAGTGAGCCGACGCATATCCAGCATCTAGCAGAGTCCGTTAGGCGCCAGAACCTTGGGTGGCGACCAATGTCCAATTGGGATCACGTGATTTGATCGACCGCGCAAACACCCAGCAGTCCACCACTTGCATGACGGTGTCTTCTGACCCCTGGACGACACTGTCATCTCGATCTTTCACGAAGCGAACCTGCTCGGCACGGAACTTGACGTCGACGCGCAGTTGATCGCCGTCCCGCTCGCTGCTCACCGCCTCGGGGCTTTCAATGCCAACCAACGTAAAAATCACGTCGTGCCCGGCGGCGCGGCGTTCATCGATTGCGCCTTGGAAGGATTGCAAAACACTTGCGGACACAAAGCCCTTCACCGGGGCCAGATCGCCAGCTTGGTAAGCCTCCACGATCATTTCATAGGCTTGCCCGGCGCCTTCTAGAAAGCTCTTGGGCTCAAAAGCTGGGTAATGATCGGCGACCGTCTGCGCCCATTCGGGCAGTGTCGGCCGAGGCGCCTCCGGCTCGTCGTTGGCAGGGGCTGCATCTGTTTCATTCGTGTTGTTGCCCACGGGGCGCAGCACAGGACGTTCGTGCTCGTCTGGCTCATGCCCTCCTTTGGTGCCCAGCACCGTGAACAGGCGATAGCTCAGAAACAGCGCGAGCGCGGCAAATATAAGGATCGTTGGGTCCATGGAGTCCAAACGTGGCGTTGCTGGCAAGAGGGTTCTTACCGGAAGCGATGAAAGACACATATAACCTATTTCTTTCTTCGCCACCTTCATCCTTGGAACCTTCCTATGCTTGCCGTTCTTCTTCTCCTTCTTCTGGCGATGCCGATCGTTGAGATTGCTCTTCTTCTTCAGGGCGCTGTGATCATCGGGGTGATTCCAGTTATCCTCCTCACGGTGTCCACCGCGCTACTTGGCGGCTATTTGATCAAACGACAGGGCCTCACGGCGATGCAGGAGTTAAGGGGGGATTTGTCCCAAAACCGCCCCCCTGTGGCGGCCGTGGTCGATGGGGCGAGCTTGCTCGTTGCCGCCCCTTTGTTGATGACGCCGGGGTTCCTCACGGACGCGGTTGGGTTTGCCTTGCTCGTCCCGCCGATTCGCTATGCGCTTGCGCGCTCGGTGCTGCGGCGCCTGCAAGCGGCGCATCAGCGCGGCAATATCGTCATCATCAAGCGATGAGCCCATTGGCCGGGTTGCGAGGGATCGACCCGGCTGGTAGCTGCGCCGCTTTATCCAAACGCGCCGGAGCTTCCGATGTCCGAGACCCCAGCCGATCAGGCGAACCAGCAACCTGTCCCATCCATGCGGTTGGTTCATCAGTATCTCAAGGATCTTTCCTTTGAGAGTCCCAGCGCACCCATGTCATTGGGCACCAACCAAGAGCAACCCAAAATGGAAGTGGGTGTCGACATCAACGCCCGCAGCCTTGGTCAGGATCGCTTTGAGGTGGAGCTCAGCTGCAACGCAACGGCCAAACGAGATGATCAGACCGTTTATGTGGTCGAGGCCAATTACGCCGGTCTTTTTGTTATTCAGAACGTGCCGCAAGAGCAGCTTGAGCCAGCGCTCCTGATTGAAGCGCCGCACACGCTCTTTCCGTTCATCCGTCAGATCATCGCGACGGCGACCCGTGATGGAGGGTTCACAGCGCTGATGCTCGAGCCGCTCGATTTTGTCGGTATGTACCAACATCAGCGCGGTGCCGCAGCCCAACAGCCGATGGGGCAGGCGTAAGAGGGTTTAAGAGCCTACACCTGGGAGCAAGGCGCCCTTCGATTTGTTGAGAATGGAGAACATCAGTTTCTCCTCAGGGATCAAGCTTGACGCCTCCTCAATCTCCGAAAATGTCGCGGCACCCGCGGCGGTGATCAGCACCACGCCGTCGAGCAGCGGCATGATCGTCATGACATCGTCTGAACCCAGAATAGAGGGAAGGTTGAGGATGATCACGGTGTCCTTGGCGATGCTGCGGAAGGTGTTGAGGGCGTCACCGACCCGCGCTGAAGACAGAAGTTCAGCACTCTGACCAGTGGATCGGTCGACGAGAAACAGCAGCAAATTGCCATGGTTTGCTTTTGTTAAGTACCGGTCCACCGGTCCTTCACCGCGGAAATAACCCATGCCGGAACGGAACTCGTGCGCCCCCAGATAGCCTGATAACAAGGGGCGCTGCAGGTTGAAGTCAGCCAGGACAACAGTCTGTTCTGGGCGTCTGGCGCAGGCGCGGGCGATATGGATCGATGCCACCGTCTTGCCGCTGCGTGAACGCGGTGAGGTGATGCCAACGACCTGGCCATTCACGTCTTTCAGGGATTGCAGAAGCCGGGTGCGCACAATGCGGATGGCGCTGTTGAACGGGCTTGGTGTGCCAGGCGTCACGCCAAAGCGTGCTTCAAATCGGTCAAAGTCAGCATCGCTTGTCGGCAGCGCTGCCACGTCCAGGGGCCGGCGCTCGCCAGCGCCGTCCTGGTTGATTTCAAAGCGTGGCGGCGGCGAGCTGATGGGCTCGACGACCTCGGGCTGGCGTGCCTTTTTAAGGGCGCGCTCGAGCGGATTGGTGAAAACGTCGTCCTGGCTCATGTTATTGGGGCCCCTGCTTCCCCGGTGGTGGATGTCAGCATGATCCTTGTCCACGGCCCGTTAAAGAATGACCTTGGCCGCGACGAGAAGGGCCGCAGCACCGAGTATCGCTGAAATGCCTGCCAGAATAATGAACACATTGCGGCGGAATGCCAGCGTGTCATCGTCTGCCACCTCAGGGATTTCGATGGTTGGCGCATGAGGGACCGCGTGGGACAGCTGTCGCCCTGTCTCAACTTTCGGGAACAGAAAGATCGGGCCCAACCCCAGAACCGCAGCGATCCCTCCTGACAGGCCGACCAAAGCGATCATGAGTTTGGGTTTATCGGGACTTGTGGGC
>JBCCBY010000123.1:0-8672 GCA_039033795.1 Pseudomonadota bacterium
ATCGATCGGATGCCCAGGCCCCCTCTTCTGAGCTTGGCCGAACACCTCAACAACGAAGGGGTGTTCTCTGACACTTTCATGATCTCAGCCAAGAAAAAGCGGGGGACGGAGGATCTTCAGAACTGGCTCATCGCCAAAATGCCGGAAGGGCCGTTCCTATACCCAGAAGATCAGCTTTCGGATATTAATGACCGACAAATGGCCGCGGAGGTCACGCGTGAAAAGCTCTTTATGCGCCTGCATGAAGAGCTCCCCTATAGCTTGACGGTCGAAACGGATCGCTGGGAGCGGACCAAGCGCGGCGAGCTGCGGCTCGAGCAGACGATCTACGTCGATCGCGACAGCCAAAAAAAGCTGGTGCTTGGCCATAAAGGGCGCACCATCGCTACCGTGGGCACGACGGCGCGCGAGGAGATGCAGGAGATCTTTGGCGAGACCGTGCATCTTTTTATCTATGTCAAAGTGCGCGAAGGCTGGGCCGATGATAAAGAGCGCTTACGGAACATGGGCCTCGACGTTTAACCCTCGCTGATCGGTGAACTTGCGTTATCCTGCCCGGTGCCGCCAACGCCGGAACACTGCAGCACCGCACAAAAACAAGAGCGCAGCAGATGGGACCGGGACGGCCTTAGCCTGAAAATTGTCGATGGAGATTTTGTCGGGTGCGAGCGGAACAGGTGAGGCACCAGAGATCACAAAGCTGGCGATCGGCGTGTCGGAGATCACACCAATAAAGCCATTCATCGGTGTGCTTATCGTCTCGATCGTGTTGTTGTTTGCATCGAGAATATCCAGCGTGTGTTGTCCAAAGTCGCCGTCGAGGATGTCAAAGGCAAAAGCTGACACCTCAACCGAGAACACGCCTTGGATACTGCCGACATTGTTAAAAGCGAGGATAGACCCTGCGTCAGTTAATGCGCCTGAGCTGAAATTGACATTACCAGGAATGTTAGCGGCGGGTGTGTTGAAATCGATGAGGTTCGGGAAATTGCCGTTTTGCATTCCCGATAAGCCGTTAAAGTCGAGGCTGAATGTCGAGCCGCCAGCGGCTGCCTCATAATCAGCTTGACCGGTAAAACTCGTCACCGTGGCGGCGCTTGCCAAGGACCACGCGCTCAAAACACCAACCATGGCCGCGATTGAACAGTGCATAGCATTCCCCACTTTGGCCACCACCCTGCGGAAAGGATCGTGTTCAAGAACAAGAACGGTCAAAGGGCCTTATGGGATTAAAGCCCGTGACGCTTCTCAGCGATCAATTGGCCAACAAAGTCACCGCAAACCGAGAACAGCGAAATCACAGCGACCGCCGCGATCACGTAAAAGATCGTTCGGCGCAGGCCGATCCGCGGATGTTTCTCCGTTGTGGCCATCGGAACCTCCATCCGTCTCTGACCCGACGTTGCGGGGGGATGCTAAGCATAAATCGGGCCTTGGTGAAGTCCTACGGTCAGTGCCAAGCGTGTCAGCATGGAATGGCGCGATGAAGCTCTGATGTTGGGCCAAAGAGCCCAAGGCGAGAACCACAGCCTGGTGACGGTGTTCACCAGGACGAGGGGCAAGGCTGTTGCCCTGGTTTATGGTGGGCAGGGACGCGGAAAAGCACCCATCCTTCAGATCGGCAACGGCCTGGAAATCCGATGGCAAGGAAAGGGACCGGACGCGCTTGGCCACTTTGATGTTGACCTGATCGCGCCGCGAGCCGCCGCAACATTTGGCGACCCCAAGGCACTGAGCGCCATGGCAGCCACGGCGGAACTGCTTCTGCATGTTTTGCCGGAAGGTGATGCCGCACCGGCGCTGTTTGCTGCGACCGAGGTCTTGTTTTCGACGTTTGGTGAGCGGGACATTTGGCCGGTCGTCATGGCGAAATGGGAACTCGGCCTTTTACATTCGCTTGGCGGTGGGCTGGTGCTCGATCGATGTGTGGCCACCGGTGAGCTGCTGGAGGATGGAGCTGATCTTTGCTTCGTCAGCCCAAAGTCCGGCGGTGCCGTGACCTATGACGCTGGTCTTCCTTACAAAGACAAGCTTTTTCCCCTGCCGCCATTCTTGATCGATCGCGGCGATCCGATGCAGCAAGATCTGCGCGCAGCCTTGGAGCTGACGGGCCATTTCATCACGGAGCGGCTCCTTCATCCGGTTGGTCGCACGTTGCCGGAGGCCCGCATTCGCTTGACGACAAGGCTCTAAGACCTTTTGGATCAAAGCCTTTCCTGGAAGGACGCCCTATGGCTCGCTTGCTGAAAATCTCGGCCCTATCGGCCATCGGTTACGCGGTGATCCTTGCGCTCTTTGAGGCCTACCGGAACTGGGGTGACTGGCAGTGGTGGCCTTTCTGGGTTGTCGATTACGTGGCCGCCACGGTCTTGTTCTTGGGCGGTGTCGCCTATTTGCGGCGCGGCATCGTCGGATTGATGACGGGTGCGTGGGGTTTTTCGACGGCCATGATGTCCATGTCTTTGTTCAGCCATATCGATAGCCTGCGCCAAGGCGATGCAGCAGCTTATGGGCCAGGCGGATCATTGAGCGAGGTGCTCCTTACGGGCCTTATCGGCATGTCGACGGTGGTCGCGGGGCTTGGTTTTCTGATCGGTATCATTGCATCCCTTCGCGCGTGACACGGCCCCAGAAACCAAACCTCCACCGGCACGTGCCAGACCAGCAAACATCAGCTAAGACCTTGTCTCGATGACCTTTCATATCGGACCTATCCCGGTGGAGACCAACGTTCTCCTGGCGCCCATGTCGGGTATCAGTGACCTGCCGTTTCGGCAGGCGGCGCTGCGTGAAGGTGCGCGTTATGTGGTGTCTGAGATGGTGGCATCGGAGGATCTCGCAGGGGCTCGGCCAGACGTCGTGCTGCGTGCTGCGCTTGATGACACCAACGGGCCAAAGGTGATCCAGCTCGCTGGGCGGGAAGCCAAATGGATGGCGGAAGGCGCGAAAATCGCTGAGGCCATGGGCGCTGACATTATCGACATCAACATGGGATGCCCCGCGCGCAAAGTGACAGGGCTGCTTTCCGGTTCGGCGCTGATGCGTGACCTCGACCATGCTGAAAGCCTGATCCGCGCGACCGTGGATGCCGTTGCGGTGCCGGTCACCCTCAAAATGCGGTTGGGCTGGGACTGGCAAAGCATCAACGCGCCGGCGCTGGCGCAGCGCGCCGAGGCCGCTGGGATCAAGATGCTCACCGTGCACGGTCGAACGCGGTGTGACTTTTACAAAGGGCAGGCCAAGTGGTCGGCTGTCCGCGCGGTCACCGACGCCACCACATTGCCCCTGGTCGTCAATGGTGACATCGCGACAGCAGACGATGCACGGGCAGCGATGGCCCAGTCTGGTGCGATTGCTGTCATGGTTGGCCGGGCGGTGACCGGTCGGTTGTGGCTGCCCCGCGCGATGGACGAGGCGCTCGCACGGGGAGGCGACATCATGATGCCGCCGTTCGACGAGCGCGGCGCCCTTGCAACACGTCACTATCGAGCAACGGTTGACCACTACCGCTTTGGTCACTCCCTTGGCGAAAACGCCGGGCTTTCTCTGGGGATCCGTATGGCTCGTAAGCACCTTGCGGCCCTTATTGATGCGACCCCAGAGTTTGATCGCGCCACCGCCAAGGCCGCCAAGGCCCGGCTCTGCACTGCCCATAACCCTGATGAGGTGACGACCGAACTCGCTCGTCTCTATACAGGGTGTTACGCAAAAGACGCAGCGTGATGAGAAATCACCGCTTCACGGGAGAGGCTGTTGCGCCAAAGCCTGCCCTCGGCAAAGACGATGTTATTGGGGAACGGCAGGTGTTAAGCCAGCGCGACAACGGGCCCGAGGGCGGATCGACGGTGGGGCAGCCGTCATCCGCCCCTACACTCAACGCAATTATCCTTGTGTTCGCGGGCCTGATGGTCGCGGGAACCTTCGGCTATGTTATTGCTGAGCGGGTTGTCACCCAACGCGTCGAGGGCGTTCCGCCCCTGGTGTCGGTGATTTTTGCCAGTCTTTGTGCTGCTGGATTGATCCTGACCGTGTTCGTCGCCGACAGGCTTTGGGACCTCTACAGAACACAGCGGCAGCAATTGAGCGGTGCGCGGCTCTATCGACGTCTTGCCCTCATCTTGAGTGCCGTTGCGCTTTTGCCTGCTGGGATCGCGTTCACACTGACGGGGATTATCGTTGGCCGTGTGGGCAATGAGTTTTTTGTCGAGCGGGTGGAACAATCGTCGAGCCTCGCCCGCAATTTAGCAAATGCGTACACAGAGGGCGTTTCGCGAGAAATGGGTTTGACACTCCTCTCCGCAGAGCGCGATTTGGCGCGGGTCAAAGCGCTCGGCACAGACCCAGAAGTGAGCCCGATTGGCTACCGGCGCTATCTTACCGGTCTTGCCTTTATTTATAATTTCAGTGAGCTGATGCATATCGGACCCGATGGACGGATCATTGTCCGCGCCACCGTGGGCGGGGTTGAGCCTCTTCCTTTGCCGCCAACGCGGGATTTTGTGCCGCCCGGAGAAGGTTCAGGACCGACGGTTCGCTTTGGTGCGATTCACGCTGTGAATTTCGATTCTTACTATGCCGTGATCCCGATGGGCGGCGGGGCAGACGGTTACCTTGTCGGGTACAAGTCAGAGAGCACTCAGATCGCCAATCAGCTGCTCGCAGTTCGCGATTTCCGCGATCAAAATCGTGTTCTACAAATTAGGATCGAACGTCTGGGCGGTATCGCCAATATGGGCTTTATCCTTTTATCCGTCGTCCTCCTTTTGGCGGCGGCCTGGATTGGCTTGCTGGTCGCCAACGCCATTGTGGGGCCTGTCCGCCGGCTAGCGACCGCTGCCAGAGATGTGAGCCTCGGTGACCTCAATGTGCGGGTTGATGTGCACCCACAGGATGGCGAGTTGGGCGATCTTGGCCATGCTTTTAACGATATGACAGCCCAGCTCGCCGAGCAGCGCGATGACCTTATCGCGGCTAACGAAGAATCGGAGAACCGGCGCCGCTTTATCGAGACCATGCTCGATGCGATCCCCGCCGGGGTGATCAGTGTCAGTCGTGAAGGGACGATCGGTCTCTCCAATCCTTCCGCCCAAGCCATTTTGGCCACCGACGGTACGATATTGCTGGGAACGGATGTGACGGAAATCCTTCCGAACATTGCGCCGCTTTTTGATATGGCCAAGGCGACGGGTCGGCGCATGCGCGAAACGATGGAGTGGGGGCAAAACGAAAGAATCCGAACACTTATTATCGAAATCAATCCCGATACCGAGCGAAGCATCGATGCTGAAGGTTTCGTGATCACCATTGAGGATATCTCAGAACTTGTTACAGCGCAGCGGACAGCCGCCTGGGCCGACGTCGCTCGGCGCATCGCGCATGAGATCAAAAACCCTCTCACCCCCATTCAACTCTCGGCGGAGCGCCTTAAAAGAAGGTATGCGGACAGCCTTACTGATCGCGATCGTGAGATATTCGATCAGTGCACATCAACAATCATCAAACATGTTGGTGACATCGGCCGCATGGTGACAGAATTTTCAAGCTTTGCCAGGATGCCTGAGCCGATCATGGCAGAGTTCGATCTTCGTGAGCTCGCGCGCGAGGCGATGTTCCCCTTTACCGTCGCTCACCCCGATATCACGTTTATCAGCACCATGCCGACTGACGACATCATCGTTCATTGTGATGGCCGATTGATCGCCCAAGCCCTGACTAATCTGATTAAAAATGCCGCCGAGGCCATCGCTGAGGCCCCGACATCGCTTTCGGGACGTGTGGAAATCGAGGTGATGGCTGAGGCGCTGGGTAGCCGGGTGGAGATCCGCGACAACGGCAAAGGGCTGCCTGCCGCCCTGAAACATCGCCTGACAGAACCCTATATGACGACACGAGAAAAAGGCACCGGCCTTGGATTGGCTATTGTGCGCAAAGCTATTGAGGATCATGACGGCAGCTTCGATATTCGCGACCGCCGCGATGGCGGGGCAGTTGCATCTCTCTTTCTACCGAACTTGCAATCGAGCGCGGTTCTAGGAGAAACATCACTCAGACCCGTCGCAGAATGAAACAGGTACCGAACCTTCATGGCCATTGATGTCCTGATCGTTGATGACGAGCCCGATATCCGCGAGCTGATTGCTGGCATTTTCGAGGATGAGGGTTTTGTCCCGCGCGTTGCGGCGAACAGCGACGAAGCGTTCGAGCTGGTCTCGCAGCGCCCACCTGCACTCGTCATTTTGGACATCTGGCTCCAAGGATCGCGGCTCGATGGCTTGGGCGTGCTTGATGAGTTGCGCTCGCTTCATCCACAACTCCCGGTCGTGATTATCTCTGGCCACGGGACCATCGAGACGGCCATCGCCGCAATCAAACGCGGCGCCTATGACTTTTTGGAAAAGCCGCTATCCGCGGACCGGCTGATGCTCACGACCCGGCGGGCGCTTGAACGGGCCCAGCTGCAACGTGAAAATATCGCACTTCGGAAAAAGACGCGCGAGCTTTCCTTGGTTGGGCGGAGCCCCCAAATGGTGCAGCTTCGTTCATCGATCGATCGGGTCGCTCAAGCGCGTAGCCGTGTGCTGATCGAAGGGCCCGTCGGGTCCGGCAGAGAACTCGTCGCCCGGACGATCCATGCGCGTTCTGATCGGGCGAACCGACCCTTTGTGGTGGTCAACTCAGCGCTGATGGAACCGGACCGCATGGAAGAAGCGCTCTTCGGTGTTGAGGGCGAAGAAGGCCGTCCACGGTCGATTGGATTGTTAGAGCAGGCCCATGGCGGTACCCTGTTGCTGCAAGAGGTCGGTGAGATGCCGGAGGAGACACAGAGCAAAATTCTCCGTGTCTTGATTGATCAATGCTTCAAACGCCTTGGTGGCGCTGTCCAAGTCAGCGTTGATGTGCGCGTAATATCAACGTCGTCTGATGACCTTCTTGATGCCTCCGAAGATGGCCGGTTCCGGAAGGATCTTTATCATCGCCTATCGGTGGTGAACATGAAAACTCCTTCGCTTGGTTCCCGCCGAGAAGATATTCCAGACTTGGCTGAGTTTTTTCTTAAACATCTTTGGGGCGGTTCAGAGGAGCGCATGCCGCATCTGGGAGCAGAAGCGATGGCTGCGCTACAGGCCTATCATTGGCCAGGTAATGTCCGTCAGCTGAGAAATGTTCTTGAGCGAACGCTGATTTTGGTGGGCCGTGGTGATGACTCTGATATCAAGGTTGATCAGCTTCCTGATGAAGTGATCGGGGCTGGGCCTGCGCTTCCTGATGGCCCAGAGATGGAGCAGATCATCGCGCTGCCCTTGCGCGAGGCGCGCGAGCGTTTTGAGCGTGAATACCTGGTGGCGCAAATTGGCCGGTTTGGCGGCAACATTTCCCGAACGGCGGGGTTTGTGGGGATGGAGCGCTCTGCTCTCCACCGGAAACTCAAGGCTCTCGGGATCGGGACGAAAGAGGCGAAGGATAAAACCCTCGCCCCAAATTGATCGTTAACTGAATATCTCAGTCAAGAATGCATCAAACGCGGCGTAAGAGCGGTCGCGGGCGGATGCGTCGAACTGGAGGCCAGCCTCGGGCAGATTCGCTGCTTCATTGGTAAAGGCATGGGCAACGCCGCCATAGCTGTGAAGCTGCCAATCCGCGCGGCGTTCGGTCATCTCAAGGCCAAAGCTTTTAAGATCCTCCGGGCCCGCCATAGGGTCGTCAAAGCCCTGGAACGCAATCACCTTGGCTTTGATATCGCCCGCGGAAAAGGGTTCAGCGGGCGCGACGATGGCGTGGAACGCAGCAGCTCCTTTAATGGGGGCATGCGCGCGTGCCATATCCAAAGCGCAGAGGCCGCCAAAACAGAAACCTGCGACCGCCAAGCTGCTTCCCTCCGTCTCTGGCTGTTCGCTCAGGGCGCTGAGCGCCGCTGTCAGTCTCGCTTGAAGCATGCCGCGATCTTGGACCAGCGGGGTCATCAGCTTTTCGTTTTCGTCGTTGTTTGCGCCGCGTACGCCCTTGCCGTAGACGTCGCCGGCCATCGCGACATATCCCTGGCTTGCTAGGCGTTCCGCGAAGGCCTCTTCATGCTCTGCTCGACCACTCCAGGCATGGCAGACCAGAACGGCGCCCTTGGGCGAGGACGATGGGACGGCGAGCCGTCCTTCAAAGGTTATATCGTGGACGGACCATTCCACATCGCGGATCTCGCTCATCTCTTGCAAACTCCTGAAAGATCGACAATGGCGTCGTAACTGAGCCTTCGTCGCCGCACTGGCAATACTCAGATCGACGCGAATGGCAGCGGCGCAAGATAGGTGGTTGCGGCGGCGGCCGCCAAGAACGGGCCAAACCGAATATTGTGCTGCAAACTGGCTTCGGCGCGTCCCGTGAGAAACATGGCACCAGCAAAGAGAAGTCCTGACAAGCTGGCCATCAGCACCAAAAAAGGCAGGGCCCACGGACCGCACCAAATCCCAGCAGCGGCCATCAGTTTCACATCGCCACCACCGAGGCCCTCCTGCCCTCGTAAAAGACGGTACCCCCTGGCCAGCAGGAAAAAGCTGCCGCCGCCGAGGACGCCGCCGATCACCGCGTCCATCCTGTCTGGTCCAGTGCCCGTCCACGCCGCGAGAAGGCCGATCAAAGCGAGCGGCCATGTCAGCGCGTCCGGTAAGTAACCCGTCTCG
>JBCCBY010000124.1:0-8511 GCA_039033795.1 Pseudomonadota bacterium
CCCTTTTACGAACCCGATAATTAGTGGTCACGAAAGTCATTTCGGCAATCCGACTGCCGTTTGTTGCAAGGGCTTTGTTTGAAAGGGTGCATGGGTGGATGGGGGTGTCGATGGAGGGCAGACAGGAACAGTGTTTAAGGGGGGCGTGGCATTGGCACCCCGCCGCAGTGGCGGTCGATCAGTGTTTTGAGAGGGATCGACATTTCTTCTTCGACGTTGCACGGACGGTTGACGTGGCCTGACACGCAAAAAACTTTGGTCCCGTGGTTGTTGGGGCGGCCGAAGCCTTTGAACCAGTCCGCACCCCGACGAAGTATGGTGGGCACGACAGCGATCGATTCCACATTGTTCACGGTGGTGGGACAGCCATAGAGCCCAGCACCGGCAGGGAAGGGCGGTTTCAGGCGTGGCTGGCCTTTCTTGCCCTCCAGGCTTTCGAGCAACGCGGTTTCTTCACCGCAAATATAGGCGCCGGCGCCGTGGTGAAGGTAGAGGTCAAAGTCCCAGCCGTGGACGTTGTCTTTGCCGATAAGCTTTGCCGCATAGGCCTCATCGATCGCTTTTTGGAGTTGCTCGCGTTCGAAAATATATTCGCCGCGGATGTAGATGTAGCATGCCTGTGCTTTCATCGCGAAGCTGGCAACCAAACATCCCTCAATGAGCAGATGCGGGTCGTGCCGCATGATTTCCCTGTCTTTACAGGTGCCTGGCTCGGATTCGTCGGCGTTCACGACCAGGTAATGCGGCCGATCCCCCACCTCTTTCGGCATGAACGACCATTTCAGCCCTGTGGAAAAGCCCGCGCCCCCGCGGCCCCGCAGGCCTGAACCCTTGGTCTGCTCGATAATCCATTCAGGCCCTTGATCGAGCATGAGTTTGGTCGCGTTCCACGCGCCTCGCTGCTTGGCGCCGTCCAAAAAAGGGTCTTGCAAGCCGTAGAGGTTTTGAAAGATGCGATCTTTGTCGTGCAGCATGGTCTCGTCGAACAAATGGCGTTCCAAGGGCTACTGCTGTCGGCGGCGGCACGCAAGGCGGCCCGTCGGCGCACTCTTATCATCGCGTGCTTGGGGTTCAGCTGCTAGGCCGTGCCAGCATCGGGGAGGTGGCTATCATGAGAATTTTGACGCAGCGGGCGCTTTTGATCGCGCTCGCCATCAGCGGATGCACAGAACCGCAAACGCGCTCAGCAGCGCAGCCAATCAATCTCGACCTTGATGGTCCGCAAAGTGTTGCGGCTTTTCTCTCGTGTCTTGAAGGGCAGGCTGCGGTTGTCAGTGCCCATCGCGGGGGACCGATGCCGTCTTTTCCAGAAAACGCCATCGAAACCGCGCGCCGCGTTCTTGATGATGTCCCAGCGCTGATGGAAGTGGACGTCCGGGAAACGCGCGACGGTGTTTTGGTTCTCATGCATGATGAAACGGTGGACCGGACAACGAATGGCTCGGGCGCGGTTGCGGATATGACGTTGGCGGAGCTCAAGGACTTGTTCCTCGTTGATGATCTGTCTGACCAGCGAACAGGTTATCGCGTCCCGACACTGAATGAATTGCTCAATGGCTTGCGTGGGCGGACAGTCCTGCAACTCGATGTCAAGCGGGGTGTGGATCTCCGCCGGGTTGTTGATGCGGTCGAAGCCGCCGAGGCGCAGGCCTACGCTGCCATCATCACCTATACAGATGAGGGTGCGCTTGAGGTGGCGAACGTCTCCGACGAGGTTTCTGTGTTCGTCACCGTGCGAAACCCTGATCATTTTCAGGATCTCATCGATCAGGGTTTGTCACGTGATCGGATGATTGCATGGACCGGGATCGTCAACGATCAGCCGCCCACGGATCTCTATCGGTGGCTTGGAGAGGAGGCGATCAGCACGTCGGGCGGCACCCTTGGGCGCCTCGATGATGAAGCGGCGCGTGGGCGCAGGGGTGTTTACCGCGCGCTCGAGGATGCTGGTCTCGACATCATCGCCACGGATCGGCCGATTGTTGCGGCGCAGGAAATCGGAACAGAAGATGTTATCGAAGCATCGAAATTGTGTGCTGGCTGACATTTCGCGACGGGATTGTGCTGCGGATGAATAACAGCCATGAATCTTGTCAATGACAAGACTGATGGCGCTGATGTCTCAGATGCTGTAAGGTCATGCGATAAGGGCCGCAAAAAGGTCCGATTGGAGGACGTCCATGAGCGCTACCGTTCGGCTAGAGAATGACAATGCCATCCCCTTAAGAGCGCCTCGGCGGCTCATGTTCCTATGGGGTCTTCCCCATGGCCTGGTGCCAGCCGCCAGCGTGGCTCTCTATTTTCTCCTGGACGGTGCGAATTGGGCGCTTCTTATTCCATTTGCGTGGACCTACATCGCCGTCCCCGCGCTTGACACGTTGATTGGTGAGGACATCACCAGCCCTCCAGAGACTGATTATGAGGCGCTCGCGGCAGATCGTTACTACACGCATGTGATTTTCGCGACGCTGCCGATGTACACGATCAGTTTCCTTGCGGCGATGTATGTTCTTGGTACACAGACCGTGCCCCTTTGGGCAGCTTTGCCCTTTGTCTTTGCGGTCGGGCTTGCTTCTGGTCAAACGCTGACCCTTGCGCATGAGCTTGGGCATCGGACAGAAAAGTTTGATCGGACATTCGCCAATATCGCGCTCGCGTTGATCGGTATGGGGCATTTTTGTATCGAGCATAATCGCGGCCACCACGTTCGCGTGGCCACACCAGAGGATTGTTCGTCAGCCCGTATGAACGAGACGGTCTATGGTTTTGCTTTTCGTGACATGACAGGGGCTGCCCGGGGTGCTTGGGCCCAAGAGGCCAGGCGATTGAAGGCGCGCGGGAAAGGTTTCTTCAGCCTCGAGAATGAGATCCTTCAGTCTTATGCTTTGTCTTTCCTGATTGGAGCAGCGATTGTTGCTTGGCTTGGTTGGGGTGTGTTGCCGTTTTTGTTGATCCACCATTTCTTTGGATGGCTGGTGCTCAGCATGGTGAATTATATCGAGCATTACGGTCTCAAGCGTGAAAAACTACCCAATGGCAAGTATGAGCCATGCAAGCCTCACCATAGCTGGAACGCCAATCATGTGGTTTCCAACATTCTCTCGGTGAACCTTCAGCGGCACTCTGATCATCACGCCAACGCCATGCGGCCTTATCAGTGCCTGCGCAATTTCCATGACGTGCCGCGTCTGCCCACAGGTTATGCCGGCTGCTTCACGCTCATCACCTTCCCCCCGCTTTGGTTCAAGGTGATGAACCCGAAGGTCCGCGAATGGGCAGGGGGCGATGAAAGCAAAATCAATTGGGGTCCTGAAAAAGAAGCCGCCTAACCGGCGACTTCGGCCAAGAGCTTTTTGGCCGGGTCGTCGCCTACAACCTGCCAAGAGGCGCAGTCCAGCCGCCCGTGTCAATCTGGTTCCTGCCGTCCATCGACACGTGTCCTCTCAAAAGACACCTGGTCATCTCCAACCGGTCAATTGGGGCGACGTTGCCATCATCTCCAACCGGGCGGTGCATGAAGCGCTGCGCTAGGCAACCTGCCCTCGCAAGCCCTGTCACCACTAGAGGGGAGCGATGCTGTCAGTGCGCGCCGGTTCTCTTCAGCGCGAAAGAAGTGACTACGCAGCTTCTGTTCCTGGCAATTTGGTGATCGGTTCGGCCGCTGAGCCATCATAAATCGAAGGCTCCGTGAGGGTGGTGTTCTCGCCTTCAGGGTCAGACGTGTGCCGACCATCATTGAAGACGCCTGGGGGAACGTCTTCCCCGCGATCGAGTTTTTGCAGGATGTCACGGAACACGTCGGGCGTGAGATCTTGGTAGTAATAGTCATTGATCTGCACCATGGGTGCGTTGCAGCAAGCGCCTAAGCATTCGACCTCAAGCCAAGAAAGGTTGCCTGTCTTGTTGATGGTGTTCTGTGGACCGATGACCTCTCGACAAACCTCGACCAGCTCGTTGGAGCCGCGCAGCATACAAGGTGTCGTGCCGCAAAGCTGCACGAAGTGTTTGCCCACCGGCCGCAGGTTAAACATCGTGTAGAACGTCGCCACCTCATAGACGCGAATGTAGGGCATCGCGAGTTGCTGCGCGATCGTCTCCATCGCAGCGATGGAGATCCAGCCATCTTGTTTTTGTGCTTGCCAAAGAAAAGGGATGACCGCGGAGGCTTGACGGCCTTCCGGGTACTTCGTCATTTGTGACGCGCACCAGGAGATGTTCTCTTCAGACCAGGCAAATTGCTCAGGTTGGTTGCGCGTCGGGGTGCGGTCAGCCATCGAACATCACTCCTGCGAAAGCGGCTCTACCGTATCGCCATCGGCGCCCAATTTGTCCAGTCGCCGATGGCTTTGCGTGATCGTGCGCCGCAGGGAGGCAACGCGGTAAGCCCTTAAGAATTTGCCCAGAAACGGGATCATGGTCGCCCGGTCTGAGCGCAGCGCGAGGACCACGAGAAACACCGCGGGAAGCCACGACGGCGCTTCCGCTGCCCGGCCCTCGATTCGAAAAGGCAAAACCGCGTTGATGATCACCAGCCCGAACAAGGATCCAAAAATGCCAGCTCCCAACAGCGCGCGCCATTTGGGGCCATCCAGGTGCTCTGGCTTCAGTTGAAAGAACGCAGCCCCGGTCACGAGAAGAACGATAGCGCTGAGCGTGCTGACTTGGACCAGCAGGAAGTCTTGGTCGCTCATGATCACTCCTGCGGTTACAGCTCATTACAATTTAGAGTGGTGTCAGCTGGGGGTTGAGATGACAAGGTCAGCAGCGCGTGAGCGCGATTGTCGGCGGTCGTGAATTGCGTTACTGAATCGCCAAGAGAGTGTAACGCGTTCATTTTTTAGCGTTTATGGGGAGAGCCATTGGTGTTCCGGAGTGCGCTTTTGCTGGCGATTATGGCGTTCGCACCGACAGTTGAGGCTTTTGCGCAAGAGGACACGCGGCAGATCTTTGACGCCGCTTACTTTGAGCGGTTTGCCCCGCAGACGGCCATCGACATGGTCAGTCGCGTCCCTGGTTTCAGCGTTCGGGAACAGACCGACGACCGTGGTCTTGGCCAGGGCGGGGTGAACGTCCTGATCAATGGCGCCCGGGTGACATCAAAAGACACCGACGCGACGGATGTTCTCTCGCGCACGCCGGCAACGGCCGTGGCGCGCATTGAGATTGCCGATGCAGCAACGCTGGGTGTGACGGGGCTCACGGGTCAAGTTGCCAACGTCATTCTTGACCGCAGCACGCTCACGGGAAACTGGGAATATGAGCCGCAATTCCGTGATGGTGCGCGGCCGCGGTTCACCAATGGAACTTTATCAGTATCAGGAAAGAAAGGCGATCTGAGCTACACACTCGGTTTTGACAACACGAGCTTTCGAGGCGGCGAACAGGGCCCCGAAGACGTCTTCGATGGCGATGGCAACCTTGTCGAGACACGAAAGGAAAAGTTCTCGTCGCTCGGCGAGAACCCTAGCCTTACAGCATCAATCAGCTATCCATTCAGTGATCGGACAAGTGTGACCTTCACCGGTTCTGCTGCCACCTTTAATGTAGAGAGGTGGGAATTCTCCGATGTACCCGATATCTCATCGCGTGATACACTGCGTGCTGAGGATGAATGGAACGCGGAAGGCTCGCTTGAGCTCAGCCACGATGTAGGCCCTGGGACGCTCAAGGTTATCGCCTATGACCGGTTCGAACACAGCCCACTGACGACCCGGGAAACCGACACCACGTTTGGCAGCAGTCTTGTGGTCAGTGAGTTTGAGCAAACCAACAATGAGGGCGAGCTGATCGGCCGGACGGAATACGCGTTCACGAAGGACAATGGTGTCTCGTGGGAGCTTGCCGGTGAGGTTGCGTTCAATTTTCTCGATTCCGAATCCGTTTTCAGTGAACGAGGTCTCGGGAGCGACTTTTTTGTCGTGTCACCCGATGTGCGTGTTGAGGAGCTTCGTGAACAGATTTCTTTGACCCGAGGGTTCACGGTGGGTGAAAATCTCGCTGTGCAAGCGTCAGCCGCGGGCGAATGGTCGAAAATCACCGTGCTGAGCGACACGAGCACGCAAGTCCCCGCCAACACCAATGGCGCAACCCTTATTTTTGACGAGGGGTCGGGCACACAGACCCGCAGTTTCACCCGTCCGAAAGGTTTTGTGACCTTTGCCTATCCTCTGTCGGAGCGTTTCGACTTGCGGGCCCGTTTCGAACGATCCGTGGGACAGCTGTCTTTCGGCGATTTCATCAGCAATCAGAATTTTCAAGAGGAGCGAGAGCAGGCGGGCAATCGAAATCTCGTGCCTGAGCAATCCTGGGACGGAGAAATTGAGCTTGAGGCAGCGATCACCGATCAAGAAAAAGTGGTCTTTCGCGTATCAGGTCGCCTCATCGAAGACCTGGTTGATCAAGTACCGTTTGAGGAGTTTGATGCCAATGGTAATCTGATCTCAGTGACCGATGCTGTGGGGAACATCGATAGTGCCACGCGATGGGATGTGAACTTAGAGGGTACTCTTGAAACGGACAGATGGGGTGTGCCCGGTGGACGGATTGATTTCTCCGGCACCTATCGCGACACCAATGTGGAAGACCCGGTGACGGGGGAAACAAGATCCTTTAGCCGGGTCGAAGACTGGCGGTATTCGGCAGAGTTTCGCCACGATGTTCCTTCAACACCTTATGCTTGGGGGTTCCGGGTTGAGAGTTTCGAGGACGTCGTGGTCTACCGATTTGATGAGATCGCATCAGCGAATATCCCGCATCCAGAAGCGCGGATTTACGTGGAGCACAAAGACCTGCGCGGCATGATTTTACGACTGACCGTCGACAACATCTTTGATGTCACCTACGACCAGGACCGAACCCGCTGGGTCGGCCGTCGAGAGCAGTCCGATATCGAGTTCATCGAAGATCGTCTGCGTACCGACAACAGAAGATTTACAATCGCACTATCTGGCACATTTTGATCTCAAGGGTTCGGTGCTAGACGCAAAGCCATGAGCACCGTGACCGATCACAAGTCGGCGGACGCAGCGGATGGTTTCGTTGACCGTCTGCCGCCGCCATGGAGACCCTATCTTCGCCTGATGCGGGCAGATCGCCCAATCGGTGTGTGGCTGTTGTTTCTGCCTTGTCTTTGGGGGGTGATCGCTGCGCGGCCTGACGGGATGCATGCGGGGCAGTTTTGGTGGCTAGCGATCCTTTTTTTTATCGGATCATTCGTCATGCGGTCGGCGGGTTGTGCCTACAATGACTTTATCGATCGCGACCTTGATGCCGCCGTTGAACGGACCAAGCACAGACCAATTCCTGCCGGTGCGGTGTCACCGCGAACGGCGTTGGCGCTCGTTGTTGGGTTAAGCCTGATTGGTCTTGTCGTTCTGCTGCAGCTTCACCCTGCCGCGGTGTTGATGGGGATCGGTTCTCTTGCCTTGGTGGCCGGCTACCCCTTCATGAAACGCGTCACCTGGTGGCCGCAGCTCTGGCTTGGCCTGACCTTCAATTGGGGTGTCCTGGTGGGGGCTGCGGCGGTGAGCGGGACCGTCCCGCTCCCGGCCCTGTTTCTCTATGGCGCGGGCGTTTGTTGGACGCTTGGCTATGACACGATTTACGCCTTGCAGGACCTGGAGGACGACGCGCTGGCTGGCATCAAGTCAAGCGCAAGGCGACTGGGCGACGATGTGGGGCGGGGCGTTACCTTCTTCTATGGGGCGGCTGTCGCTCTTTGTGCCGCTGCGATGGTGGTGGGCGGCGCGGCAAGTTGGCTTCCTTTGTTGCTCGCGCCCGCTGCGCATTTTGTGTGGCAAGTCCGCGCGTTGGATCCCGGAAGCCCAGCGCGTAACCTTCTTCTCTTCCAATCGAATGTTTGGCCTGGAGGCATGATCGCTGCGGCGATGCTGGCTCTGTAGTCGACCACGAGGAGAGCGGACCCACATGGACAAGGTGAACAAATTGGGATCACTGACCCGACGTGCCGCCCTTGCGGCGGGTGCTTCGGCACTGGCGCTACCGGCGGTGGCTGGCGCCCAGCGTGGTCCAGAAGAGGAGAACGACACCATGACCCCTGCACCCGTGCCTCTTGGCGAAAGTGATGTTGATTGGGATGCCGTCACGGAAGATCAGTGGCGTGAGCGCCTCACCGGTCCTGAATTTCGCATTCTCCGCCGTGAAGGGACAGAATGGGCTGGGTCGTCGCCGCTCAACGATGAAAAGCGTCCCGGCGTGTTCATCTGCGCAGGTTGCGCCTTACCTCTTTTCCGTTCGGAGACGAAGTACGACAGCGGAACAGGCTGGCCGTCCTTTTTCGATTACATCGATGGTGCGCTCGACTTTAAAACCGATTATAAGCTTATTTATCCGCGCAAAGAGTACCATTGTGTGCGATGCAATGGCCACCAAGGTCACGTTTTCCGTGATGGCCCGCAACCCACAGGCCTGCGCTATTGCAACAACGGTGTGGCCTTAAACTTTGTGCCTGATGCTGCGTAATTAAGGCGTGTTGGGAAGGCTCACCGCGCC
>JBCCBY010000125.1:0-8506 GCA_039033795.1 Pseudomonadota bacterium
CGTTGTCCTCTGATGTGCCAACCACACCCATCGACCCTGAAAGCGTCTTTGCCCTGATGTTCACCTCTGGGTCGACGGGCTTTCCGAAAGCCGCGCAGCTGACCCATCGCGGCGTCGTGAGCACGGTGCTCTCCTGGGCATTTATCCAAGAGCTTTATCAACGGGTGCGACCTGAGGTCTCCACCAAGCCAGCAAACGCGGGTATTCTGATGGCGCTGCCACTGTTCCACGTGACCGCGCTCCATTCAATTTTCCTTTTGAGTTACCTCATTGGGCGGAAGGTTGTGTTTGTCTATAAGTGGAACCCATCTGAAGCCGCGCAGGTGATCAAAGACGAAAAGCTGACGAATTTTGTTGGTGTCCCGACGATGTTGCAAGAACTGCTGGCGGGAGCCCAGCCAGGGGACCTCGATTCACTTGTCGATCTGGGCTCAGGCGGCGCGAAGCGTCCCGCCTCCCACGTGGTGTCGCAGGGAGAAACCCATCCAAGGATCACCTCATCGTCTGGTTATGGCCTCACTGAAACCAACGCGATGGGGACGATTATCGGCTTGGCGGATTATGTGCGGAAACCTGACGCCACCGGCCGCGTTGTTCCTCCGGTGACAGACCTTGCCACCTTCAGTGAAGATGGAAAGCGCCTGCCCGATGGAGAGATTGGCGAGGTGTGCATTCGCAGCCCCGGCGTGATGAAGGGCTACCTCAACAATGACGAAGCCAACGCCAAGGCGTTCTTCCCGGATGGTTGGTTCCGGACAGGCGATGTGGGCGTCATTGATGAGGACGGCTATTTGGTCATCATGGACCGCCTCAAGGACATGATCATCCGCGGCGGGGAAAATATTTCCTGCCTTGAGGTGGAGAACATCCTTCTTCAGTTCGACGGTGTCCAAGAGGCAGCTGTCTTCAGTGTTCCCCATGAACGTTTGGGCGAAGCGGTGGGCGCTGCGGTCTATGGCGAAGCACCGATCGACGCCGCAGGCCTGCAAGCCCATGCGCGTCAGCATCTTGCGGCCTTTAAGGTGCCCACGCGCTATTGGTTGTCACCCCAGCCGCTGCCCCGCGGTGCCACGGGCAAAACTGACAAAAAGCCGCTGCGTGCGCATGCCGCTGACAATCCGCCCCATTTCCA
The DNA here is from genome assembly GCA_039033795.1 of Pseudomonadota bacterium. GTDB lineage: Bacteria > Pseudomonadota > Alphaproteobacteria > Caulobacterales > Parvularculaceae > Parvularcula. The sequence continues at coordinate 1,133 of JBCCBY010000125.1, forward strand.
ACAGGGTGACGATTAATCTGTCCCGCCGGAGCGTTGTCAGTGACACTGTGATCACTGACAGCGTCCTAGTCGCTAATGGACATTAGTCCGTCAGCGGACACCTCACGGTAAAAACAGTGGGGCCGTCCGGTGTGGCAAGCCGCCCCCTTTTGGGCGACCTCATAAATCAACGTGTCCTGATCGCAATCGGTCAAGACACGGCTCACCTTTTGCTCATGGCCAGAGGTTGCGCCCTTGCGCCACAATTCTTGCCGTGAGCGCGACCAGTAATGCGCGTCCCCGGTCGACAGCGTGAGGTCGATCGCTTCTTGATTGGCGTAGGCCAACATCAACACCTGGCGCGTCGTCTCCTCGACCGTCACCACGGGAAGAAGTCCGTCCGCAGCAAACCGCGGACGGAACTCGTTGGTCTCTTCAATACACAAAAGGAGCCTACTTACCGATCAATCGCATAAAGCGCGTTTCCAAAGCAGGGTTCTCATTGAAGACACCGGTGAAACGCGTGGTCACGGTTCCGACGCCGTTCTTGTGAACCCCGCGCGTTGACATGCACTGGTGTTCTGCATCGATCATGACGGCCACACCCTTGGGCTGCAACACTTTTTGTAGCGTGCCAGCGATCTGGGCGGTGAGGGTTTCTTGCACCTGCATGCGTTTCGCATAGGCGTCGATCAAGCGGGCGAGCTTTGAGATCCCGACCACACGTTTGTTCGGCATATAGGCAATGTGCGCCGTGCCGATAATCGGAGCGATGTGGTGCTCGCACATGCTCTCTAAGCGAATGTCCTTAAGGAGCACGATATCATCATACCCGTCGACCTCTTCGAAGACCCGGGCGAGGATCGCTTCTGGATCTTCTTGATAGCCGCTGAACCACTCTTCATAGGCTTTTGCGACGCGCTTGGGCGTATCGATCAGGCCTTCTCGCGTGGGGTCGTCACCGGCCCAGCGGATCAAGGTCCTAACGGCGGCTTCGGCTTCCGCGCGCGTTGGCTTGGAAGAAACGTTCGGTTGTTCTGCAGCGTCTGGCGCTGCGATTTCGTCATAGGCAATGACGCTCATGGGTCTGTCCTATCTTGTTCGTGGGCCGACAAAGGCACCGATGAACCGCACTTTTCCCTCACCTAATGAGTGGGCGGCAACGGTGAGATGGAGCCAATGAAGAGAATTTCCAACCTGTTGAGCGCGGCGTGCGGTCTCACCACGACGGTTGCGGTGCAGCATTGCGGCGGTTCATCATCCCGATTGTCAGATCGAGCGGCGACAGCCATGAGGGTCCGATGACCTCCCGCGTTTTCCTCACTGACACCTTTCGCGGCAGCAAAGTGCCGTTCGAGCCTGCAAATCCGTCGCTTGTGACGGTCTATTGCTGTGGGCCGACGGTGTATTCTGAGCCGCATATCGGGAACGCCCGAGCCGGCGTGGTCGCCGATCAGACGGTGCGACTTCTCCGCGAGGTCTATGGTCACAATCACGTGCGCTATGCGCGCAACCTCACCGATGTCGACGACAAGATCATCAAAGGCGCCGCTGACGAGGGGGTGGAGATCAGCGTTATCACCGCGCGCGCCACCAAAGCCTACCATGATGACTTGGCAGCGCTTGGCTGCTTACCCCCTGATTTTGAACCCAAAGCGACCGAGCATATCGGGCCGATGCAAGCGATGATCAGCACCCTCATGGATCGGGGGTTTGCTTACGCCGCCGAGGGGCATGTTCTGTTCGATACCCAAGCCTATCAAGACTATGGTGGCCTAAGCCGCCTTGATCGCGATGCGATGGTGGCCGGCGCGCGGGTCGAGGTTGCGCCTTATAAGCGTGATCCGGCTGACTTTGTTCTGTGGAAACCGTCCACGGACGATATGCCGGGCTGGGATGTGCCGTCGCACTGGGGGCTGTCCGAACGGGGTCGTCCCGGTTGGCACATTGAATGCTCGGCGATGATTGATGCGGTGCTGGGCAGCCCGATTGATCTTCATTTGGGCGGGCAGGATCTTCGCTTTCCGCACCACGAAAATGAGATTGCGCAGAGCTGCTGCGCCTCGGACCTCGGCGGCGTGCCCTTGGCGCGCTATTGGATGCATAACGGCATGCTGCGGATGGGCGCGGAGAAAATGTCGAAGTCGATCGGCAATATTGTTCGGCCATCGGAGCTGTTGACCGATTGGCACGGCGAGGTGCTCCGCATGGCGCTTCTCTCTGCGCAATATCGCCAACCGCTTGAATGGTCCGACGACTTGCTCGCCGCCTCGAAGGCGCAACTCGATAAATTCTACCGAGCGGCCGGCGATGCGGAACCAAGCGCGGTCGCAGGCAGCGTTCTTGCGGCGCTCGCCGACGACCTCAACACGCCTGCGGCCTTTGCTGCGCTTCATGAGCTGCGGGAGGCAGCCCAGGGAGGCAGCGCCGACGCGGCGTCGTCCTTGCGCGCAAGTGGTCAGCTTCTGGGCCTGCTCCAAGAAACCGAAGAGGCGTGGTTTCAAGGCGGCGGAAGCGGCGACGATGCTGCGCGCTTTGATGCCCTCTTGGTCGAGCGCGCGGAGGCGCGGAAGGCAAAGAACTTTGCGCGTGCGGATGAAATTCGCGATCAATTGACCGCCGAAGGGATCGTGATTGAAGATGGCCCCGATGGGGCCACGTGGCGTCGGAGCTAGCTTGACCATGCTTTCTCCGATCGACGACCGTCATCTTGGTGCTATCCTGATGCTGAATAACCAACACGCCAAGGAAACGTCCGAACTCGATAGCACCGCGTTGCGAAACTTGGTCGAGACAGCGTTCCTGGCCATTCAAGTGGGGGAGGGGGCAGGCGGCTTTCTCCTCGCGGTGAACCAGGATGGCGCTTATGACAGCCCCAACTTTCTGTGGTTCCGGGAGCGGTACGATGCCTTTGTCTATGTCGATCGCATCATCGTGGCGTCCGATCAACGCGGCAAAGGCTATGCGCGACGGTTCTATCAGGCGCTCTTCGAAAAGGCTCGCCTGGCAGGCTACATGCGGGTGACCTGCGAGGTGAACGTCAATCCGCCGAACCCCGCTTCTGATGCGTTTCATCGTCAGTTGGGGTTTGTCGACGTGGGGCAGGCAGACCTTTCTGAACGCGGGAAAACAGTGCGTTATTTGGTCAAAGAGATGAACCCGGCTGCATCCTAAAGCCCGACCGCCTCAGGAGCAATGACGCCTGTCTCCACAAGATAGAGCGCCATCACACTCATCGTATCAACCAGACCATGGGCAATAATCAGCGGTAGGAGGTTCCGGCGACCGATCAAGTACCAAACACCGAAGATGAACCCAACCATGCCAGTGACCAACATGCCGTTGATCCCTTGATAAGCATGAAGTGAGCCGAAGATGATGGAGCTTAAGACGAGAGCCACCACCCAACTCATCGCAGACCGACCAAAGAGGTCTGCGACACGGGTCATCAAGAAACCGCGGAAGATCATTTCTTCACCGATGGCCGCCGTGGTCCAACTCAGCAGCAGCAGCATCAAGAGGTGGGACATGGTCGTGACATCGGGAAGAGCACGTTCTGCGCCACCTGTGAGACGATCAGCAAACTGAAGGATGAGGGGAGAGAGAACCACAACGGACAAGAACACCCCAATCGTTGCAAGCGTTCCTGCACCGAGGCCGATCCAGCTTCGAGGAAAGCGAAGCCCGAGATGCGACCACCGCTCTTGCCGCAAGACTTGGAAAAACGTGATGGCCACGATCGAGGCAAACACCGCTATCGGTCCTGCGTGCGGGACGCTGTTAAGGATCAGCGCCGCCCAAATGGCCGTGACGACCAGAATCTCGATCAATCCCCGCATGAGACAACTCCCTTTGATCATCACCATGACCGCCATCGAAAAACGCATCACGGTTTGTTTGTCTTTCCTCTATAAAGTGAATATGAATTCAAATTCAAGTTCAAAAATGGTGTGCCCATGAAAAAACCCCAGCAAAAGCGGGCGATCGTCACACGCGAGAAGATTCTGGCGGCGCTGGAAACACTGCTGATGGAACGCGAGTTCGAAAGTCTCTCGATCGCTGAGATCGCGTGCGCCGCGGGCGTTGCCGTCGGATCAGTCTATAGTCATTTCGACGATAAAGCGGCGTTGCTCCCCGCACTGATCGAACGCCGATATGACCGTGTTGAGCAGCGCATCGCGACCCTCAAAGAGCAGCAAAGCGTTGAGGGTTATTCGCTGGCTGGAGAATTGGGGAAACCGCCCAACCTCAAGGCGGTTGTCGAGTTGATCCTCCGTGCAGCCCATTCACAGATCATGACGGAAAAAGGTGTGATGCGCGCCATGATGACCTATCGGCGGTTGAATGAAGAATCAGAGCTGCCGCGGGTGACGGCGATGGCTGATCAGGCTTATGACGGGCTCTATCAAGCTCTCGAGCCTTACCAAGACGATATTGTTGGAAGAGACCTGCGGTCAGCATCTCTTATGCTCAATCACTTTATCAATGTGATATTCTTGGACAAGGTGGCGTTTCTGCGGCCGACCCTGCCAGCACATCTTAATCCCAACGACGAGGAAAAGATCCTCGCCTATCGCGACATGCTGTACAGCTATCTGACCAATCCGCCATCGGATGACTGAGATGAGCTATTGGCCAACATAGTGGCGCGTCGACCAGTGTTGGGCGCCATCCTTGTAGATCCGGCGTGTCCGCGGGGCATAGACATGGTAATAGGGACGCTTTGACCGCGGACAGTAGTGAGCCACCAGGCTACGCCTTGTCGGCTTGTGCGCCCCGATGGGGCCGCCGCCATGGGCGAGCCCAGCGTGCCAAAAGAGGACATCACCCTTCTTGGCACGGAACATTTGTGGTTCTGACTGACGCTCTCGAACTTCAGCCGCGAACCAGTCTTCCCACTCCTGGTAGCCTGCGTCGCCATCGCGTTGACGATGCCAGTGCTTGTAGCGCCCGGAAAACATATGGTCATCCCAGCGGTGGCTACCTGGGTGATAGATCAACGCGCCTGCGTCCTCCTCGACATCTTCCAGCGCAATCCACACCGCGGCCAACTTCATGGGTGAGTTCATGACGACGAAACTCGTGTCTTGATGAATGTTCTGTTCAGATCCGTAAACGAAGGAAAGGGACTGCGTCAGCAGCGGCGCTTCGTCAAAAACCATCTTTAAGAACGATGTGATCGTCGGACCAAAGAGCATATCCCGAGCCGATTGGATGTGGTGATAGACATCCACAATCCGGGTGCTTTGATGGGCCCGCAGCATGGCGGTGTCGAGCGGTTGGCCGCGTTCAAACCCTAGTCCGGTCATGCGCAGCCGCGGATGACCGTCCACTTCTATTCGGCGCATCTCCTCATTGAACGCATCCACCTGGTCCTCATCAATCGCGCGATCGAAAACGACAACACCGTCACGGCGCCATCGTGTGAGGACCGCTTCATCGGTTTGGGAAAGCGCGCGCTTTTGGAGCTGCGCGTCAAAATCGTGCCGATCGGTCCACATTCCGCCGAAACGGGATGGATAGCGGTTGGGGTGAAGCAGGTGCTCGATCTTGTCGGGGTTCATGGTGGCCAGGTGAAAGAGCACGTGAAAGAGCCCACGGTTCGACACCACACTGTTGACCAAAGGCAGGAGAGATTGGCGAACGGGCAACTGGACCATGGCCGTTACCTGCGATGACGCGGGGTCTTGTCGCAACCGTTTTCGTGCTTACTCTCGAAGGAATGGATGATCTTTATTCCGACATCTTGCTTGATGCGGCAGGTCGTTTGCCGCCGGCTGCGACGCTGGCTGAGCCCGATGGCACAGGGCGCCGCGTGTCCAAGGTTTGCGGCTCGGAGGTGGAAGTCGATCTCCAGCTCGATGAAGGGCACATCAGCGATTTTGCGCTGCGGGTGAAGGCCTGTGCTCTTGGTCAGGCGTCGGCATCGTTGATGGCCAACAAGCTGAAGGGCTCCACGCCGAGCGACCTGCGTGCCCTGACCCCTATCATGGAAGCCATGTTGCGGGAGGGCGGCCCTCCACCGGACGGTCGGTTTGCGCATCTTGAGGCGCTCGCGCCGATCAAAGCCTATCCCGCCCGCCATGCCTCCACGCTGCTTATTTTTGGCGCCGTGGTCGATGCACTCGATGAGGCTGATTCCCGTGCAGCCGCTTAGTCTTCTCGCCCAGGGGCTGATCATCGCCTACCGCTACACCCTGTCACCTTTTTTGCATTTGGTCGGCGTGCGGTGTCGGCATGAGCCGACCTGTTCGGCGTATGCTCTTGAGGCCTACCGCAAGCATCACGTGCTCAAAGCGACGAGCTTGACCGCGAAACGGCTTTTGAACTGCCGACCGGGGGGCACATGGGGCCATGATCCCGTGCCCTGAGCGTCGTGGTTGTCGGGCCGCGGGTTGCCGCCCATGATAGGCGGTATGGACATCAGTTTTTCCTGTTCCTGCGGTGCGTTGACGTTCGAGGTCGCGGCCGTCTCGCCCAAAACCGGCACGCATGTGCATTGTTATTGCACCGATTGTCAGGCCTTCGCGACGTTTCTTGGTCATGGCGATGAGGTGCTTGATGAGCTGGGCGGAACAGAGATTTTCCAGTTCGTGCCGTCTCGTCTGCGGGTCACGTCGGGTGCGGAGCACTTAGCGGTGCTGCGGTTCGGCGAAAAGGGGCTGATGCGCTGGTATGCAAGCTGTTGCGGCACGCCGATCGGCAACACCTCGGCCACCCCGGCGGTGCCCATTATGGGCATCGTCGATCCGTCGAACAGGGCACTCGACAAGGAGAAGGCGATAGGGGCCATGGGGGATTCCATTGGTGCTTTTTGCCCCAACGAAGGCTGGGGCCCGGTGGACGCGCCCCAGGTGAAGGTGCCGACAATGATCCTCCGCGCTGTCGTGCGGGCGATCGGGCCGTTTCTTGCTGGTCGTTTGAAACAGCATGCCCTTTTTGACGAGAACAAGAGACCGGTTGCGAAGCCGCGCATCGTCGGCGACCAAGAAATGGCGGCGGTGCACCAGCGGCTCGACCAAAAGAGAGCCGGCAGCCAACACGCGGTTTTGTGAAAAAGCCCTCGATGGCTTGACCTCAAGGAAAGGTGCGGCTCACACGGTGCGTTCTAGACGATGAGACCCCCATGCCTACGATCACGCTTCCTGACGGTGCCCAGCGGTCCTATGACTCGCCGCTTTCCGGCGCAGACATCGCCGCCGACATTTCGAAATCCCTTGCGAAGAAAGCCATCGCCGTGACCATCGACGGTGCGCTTATGGATCTCGATACCACCGTCGACCGTGATGCCGAGGTCGCGATCATCACCCGTGAGGGTGAGGAAGCGCTGGAACTGACCACAGTGGCAGCTGGTTGGTTAGCACTCATCTCTTTTGCGATGTTTGGCCCTGCCAG
>JBCCBY010000126.1:0-8472 GCA_039033795.1 Pseudomonadota bacterium
TGGCAACAATTGCCCTTGTTCCTTTGTGTTTAAAACCAAAATCAAGGGCTTCCCGAATTTGAGCTGTATCTACATTGTTAGGAATTGTATCCACTAATTGCTCTGAAGGCCTCGACCATCGCTTGATCTTCCTCACCGGACCAGTAGGCGATGACATCGATCGAGCCTGCAGGAAAAAGCCGCGCGAGCAGTCCAGAACCAAGCGCCGATGGATCCGCCCCGGACGCTTTGGCTGCCGCCTTAAGGCTTTGATATGTAAAGCCTTCAAACGCTGCTTCGGCCAAGACTTCGTCGAGAATGAAGCGGCGCGTTTCCTCATCGGTCGAGGCGTGGGTCTCATTGGCCACAGACATCAGCAAGATTGCTCCCCTAAGCTTTGTCGGCGCTCGACAAGACGCCCTTAGCTCTTTATGTGCAACCTTTCGCTGAACAAGCCACCGAAGGAGTGAGACCCATCGTTAACATCGTCGTGCGCGACAACAATGTCGAGCAAGCCCTCCGCGCCCTTAAAAAGAAGATGCAGCGCGAAGGCACCTTCCGCGAAATGAAAGCTCGTAAGTTCTACGAAAAGCCGTCCGAAAAGCGCGCTCGCCAGAAGGCTGAAGCCGTGCGTCGGTCGCGTAAACTGCAGCGCAAGAAAATGCAGCGCGAAGGCGTTGCCTAACGCAATGTCGGCCCCTGGCGGTCAGCGATATCATCCAATCTAGCCGCACGGCGCATCCGTTGCGGCTTTTTTGTGCTGTGGCGAAACACGCTGAGCGGTCAGCGATTTGTTTTGTCCCGCGCAGCAGGAAGCTTTATCGCTTCTAGATGAACCGGATCCTGGCTCTATTGACCATGCTGCTGGCCACGGCCTGCGCAACACCGCCGTCCCCGTCGGACATACTCGGATCATTGCCGGGCGCTTACGTCACACCAACACCGCCGATCGATCCGGAACTGAGCCCTTTTCTCGTCAATGTGATGCTGAACGATCAGGGGCCCTTTTTGATGATGGTGGACACGGGCAGCTCGCGAACCGCTCTTTTTGACTCCGCGGCTCAAGAGCTCGGCATCAGCATGAGCGCGGAAACCACCGTCCTGGTGCGCGGTCTCGACAGCATTGTGGAACGCCCGGTCTTTAAAGGCATCGACCTCGACCTGGGCCCCTTCCGCTTTGACGATATTGATCTTGTGGGTTTGCCCGACCGCGTGCCGCCAAACTTTCAAGGCATCATCGGCGCCGATGTTCTGCGCGATCTGGTCATGGTTTATGACGCAGACAAACAGGCGATGATCTTTATCCGCAACGAGGACGTCCCGGCGAACACCTTCAGGCGGTGGGGGGAAGCAGAGTTGATCCCGCCACCTTCAGGAAATGAGACCTACGGTCTCGCATTTGTTGAGGCGAGCATCGGCACAAGGCGGGTGACCGCCCTGATCGATAGCGGCAGCGCGCTGAGCGTGAGCAATTGGGACACGGCACTTTTCAGTATCCAGGTTCGGATCCTGCGCAATCAGCTCCGTCGACAATGGCAATTGGACGGCGCCAACGGCCCCTTCCGGCCGCGCGCGCTGGTCACGCTCGAGACGCTGCGGATTGGCACCTTCGTTTGGCAGGACCCGCAGTTCCTTTTGTCCGATCTCACAACACTCGATATCCTGGGTGCCGACACCGAACCCTTCATGATCATCGGTGTTGATCTTTTAGCAAACCAGAGTTTCGCGTTTGACCTCGCCGGCGAGCGGATGTGGTTTGAGCCGAGCGGAGCGTTGCGAAGCGGCAATGGCCTGACAACGGTTTATGTGCCGCTGGGGGCCCGATAACGTTCTTGCGCCCAGGGCCCAAGTGTTTTGCACCGCCCGGCCGTTGTCCAAGACCCGCGCAATCGCGACCTCTCTTGTCGAACAAGGGAGGCTGATCATGCTCGATACGACCACCAACACAGATCAAAGGACAATTCGACGGCGCGCTGAGGAACGTGGCCATGCAAGCCATGGCTGGCTTCAGTCTGCCCATAGCTTTAGCTTCGCGGGTTTTCATGACCCCCGCTGGATGGGCTTTGGTCCACTCCGTGTGATCAATGATGACCGCGTTGCCGGCGGCGCTGGGTTTCCCATGCATCCGCACCAGGACTTTGAGATCTTTTCCTATGTGCTCGATGGAGCGCTCGAACATCAGGACTCCTTAGGGAATGGATCCATCGTCAAGGCAGGCGGTGTGCAGTACATGACGGCAGGCACCGGGGTCCGGCACGCAGAGTTTAATCCGGATCAGGATCAAGCTGTCCGGTTCTTGCAAATCTGGCTTGTGCCCACCGTCAAAGGAGCGCAGCCAAGCTACGCCACCCTTGATATTTCCGCAGACGAAAAAGACGGAAAGCTCAAACTGTTCATCGCTGAAGACGGACGTGACGGTGCCATCAAGTCACTTGCGCCCAGTGATGTTTACGCAACGACGCTTAACGGCGACCAAGAGATCAGTTTTGATCTTCGCGCCGGACGACGCGCCTGGATTCAAGTGGCCAAGGGGACACTGAGCGCAAACGGGGAAAGCCTGCGCCGCGGGGACGGCTTCGCCGTTCTTGATCCGGGCACAGTTCGTTTGAAAGAGGGCGAGGATGCTGAGTTCTTGCTGTTCGACCTCGAGGCTTAACAGCAACGCCGACCTGCGGTCACCCCAACTGCAGGTCGGGCCATTTCCGTTTTATGGTGCTGGTTGCCACAGCTGGATGGGGTTGCCCTCTGGATCCGATAGCTGAGCGAAATGGCCATTGGGATAGGCTGTCTCATCCACCACGACCTCGACACCATTGGCGCGGAGGTGCGCAACCAAAGCGCCTAAGTCCTTTGTACGGAAATTCAGCATAAACTGCTTATCCGTATCGAAGAAGGTCGTGTCCGCACTGCAGGGTTCAAAAACTGTGGGTCCGGCCCCCTGCATCCACGGCTTCTCATTATAGGAGGTGGGGGATAGCGACACTCCGAGGTTCTGAACGTACCAGGAGGCAAGCGCCTGAGGGTCCAGTGCACGAAAAAAGAACCCGCCAAATCCGACGACGCGGGCGGCCTCTGGTGGCTGTGCCATAGCTGGGGCTCCTGAAAAGAGTGGGGTGCTTCGTCAATCTACACTTTACACGGATCCCAATCACCCGATCCGACAACAACACCTTGTCGCGCATTGCGCCGTTGTGACAGCGCGCGTATCTTCGCAAACTGTATCATGGATTGGATCAACGGCGATACCGCCAGCTGATCGCTTTGAGCGCAACCCCTTTAGAACGTGTACCCCAGGGACGCAGTCAAAAGGGTGTCGGTGTTCTTCCGGCCATCGGGCGGGTCAGTCTCATGCTTCACTTGATAGGAGACCCGCGACGATATGCGATCGGTCAAATCGGTGTTGATCGAGACGATATTCGATATCGTGGTGTTGTCCTCGGCTATTGTCGCATCGAGACTCTGCGTCAGTGTCACGTTGTCCCGCAAAACGGTTGTGAAGTTCTCGCCAAAGAAGAACGAGGCGCTGCTCTGCGTGTCCTCAAAATCATCCGTGACAGGATCTGGTGTTGCAAGTTCTGAATACTGAAAACCGGGACCCGTGAGGATCGTCAGCTCGGTCTGCTCGGTTTTGATGAAGGTATGACCCAAACCAGCCGAGATATTGGTCCGGCTATCGAAGCCCGAAAATTCGTCTTGTTCATAGCGCAGACGACCGAAAATAAAGGATCTGTCGCCGACTTGGTACTCACCGCGGTATTGAAGGAACCAATTGTTTTGCGTGGTCTCGGTGTTTTCCGAGCCGTCGGCGTTCTCTGTCGTGGTCCGCGCGTAATTGCCGCCAGCCTCAAAATTGTTGGTGTAAAGCCCAAAAGATCGCGCCAGCGTGAGCTGGCCGCCGAGAACGGTGTTTTCTGTGTTGCCGGTCGCGGATGATACGTTGAACTGGATGTCTCCGGCCCATTTTTGTTTGTCTTCCGCCGCCGGTGCGGCTGGGGGTGCTTCGGCTTCGGAAAGGTCTGGATCCGTCACCGCCGCTTCGGCCCCCTCCGTTTCAGGGGTATCGGTGGTCTCACCCGCAACATCATCTGGGTCAGTTGCGTCCTCAGCCCCAGGTTCTTCGGCTTCAGAAGCCTCGGCGTCGAGGACCGCGGCCTCGGGAACATCAGCCTCAGGCACGTCACCGTCAGAGGCCTCAGCTTCAGGGACTTCGGCTTCAGGGACTTCGGCTTCAGGGACTTCGGCTTCAGGGACTTCAACCTCTGGCGCCGGCGCTTCATCCTGAAGACTGGTGGTCAGCGAAGCCGCGGCGAGAACAACCAAAGGTGCAAGAGCAAAAATCGACATTTGTCTTGTCTGTTAAGAGTCGTGCCGAGAGGACAACCTTACCGCATAAAAAAAGCCGCCAGACCAATGTCGAGCGGCTTTCTTGTTTGTTGACGACAGACCCAGCTTACGCGTCGTCGGTGTCTTTGAGCGCCGCGCCAAGGATATCGCCGAGCGATGCCCCGGAATCGGCGGAGCCATACTGTTCGACCGCTTCCTTCTCCTCGGCCATTTCGCGGGCCTTGATAGAAAGAGAGAGACGGCGCGACTGCCGGTCGATCGCCACGATGCGCGCGTCGATCTTGTCGCCCACGGCGAACCGCTCCGGACGCTGCTCATTGCGATCGCGGGAAAGGTCGGACTTGCGGATGAAGGCCTTCGGACCACCATCGCCGCCGACGCGCACCTCGATGCCGCCATTTTCGACGGCCGAGACTTCGCACGTGACGTCGTCGCCTTTTTTCAGTTCACCGACGGCATCCATCGGATCGTTGGCGACCTGTTTGATACCGAGCGAGATCCGTTCTTTGTCAGGATCAACATCGAGGACTTTGACCGAGACCTTCTGGCCTTTTTCATAGTCCTGGATGGCAACGTCACCGGCCTTATCCCAGTCGAGATCAGAAAGGTGGACCATGCCGTCCATGTTCTCATCAATGCCCACGAACAATCCGAACTCGGTGATGTTTTTGACTTCACCGTCAAGGATCGAACCGATCGGGTTCGCCTCAGCAAAGGCTTCCCACGGATTGTTGAGCGTCTGTTTGAGACCAAGGCTCACGCGGCGTTTGAACTCGTCGACCTCCAGCACCATGACGTCGACCTCTTGGCCGGCTTCCACAATGGCCGAAGGCGGCATGTTCTTCTTGACCCACGACATTTCAGAGACGTGGACGAGACCTTCGATGCCGTCTTCGATTTCGACAAAAGCGCCGTAATCTGTGATGTTGGTGACCTTACCTTTGAAGACAGCACCAACAGGGTATTTGGCTTGAACGCCTTCCCAGGGGTCGGGCATCAGCTGCTTCATGCCAAGGCTGATGCGCGAGGTTTCTGGGTTGATCTTGATGATCTTCACCTGAACCGTGTCGTTGACGTTGAGCACCTCGGATGGGTGGTTCACGCGGCTCCACGACATATCGGTGACGTGGAGAAGTCCGTCCACACCCGGAGCAAGCTCAACAAATGCACCGTAGTCGGTGATGTTCTTCACGACACCATCACGTTCATCGCCCTCGTGCAGATCACGGACGACATCTGCGCGATGTTCCGCACGATCCTCTTCGAGAATCGACCGACGCGAAACAACAATGTTGCCGCGGCGTTTGTCCATTTTGAGGATCTTGAACGGCTGTTCGAGATTCATCAGAGGGGTCGCATCGCGCACCGGGCGGATGTCCACTTGAGAACCAGGCAGGAAGGCCACGGCACCACCGAGGTCGACGGTGAAGCCGCCTTTGACGCGGTTGAAGATCACCCCGTCCACGCGGTCGCCATTTTCATAGTTCTGCTCGAGACGTTCCCAGGCCTCTTCCCGGCGGGCTTTCTCGCGGGAGATAACCGCCTCGCCCTGGGCATTTTCAACGCGCTCAATAAAGACATCGATTTGATCACCGACATTGATCGCTTCGTCTGTAGACAGACCAAATTCACGAAGTGGCACGCGGCCTTCTGTTTTGAGGCCGACATCGACAATTGCCATGTCTTTTTCGATACCGGTGATGGTGCCTTTGACGACAGTTTGTTCGAATGCGTCACGATCAACGACGGAGGCTTCGAACATCTCGGCGAAATCTTCGACCGAGGGATTCATGGTTTCAGACAAAATAGCCTTCAGTTGCGAGGATAACCCCGCAGGTTATGGCTCCCGTGGCGGAATGGCCTTCAAGAGCAGGTTGGACATTGGCGCCTCCATTCATCATCAACGTGACCAAGTCAGGTTCGAATGCTGAAGCGCTCGTCCTCCTCTAAAGCCTCGTCGATCGCATGGCAGGCTGCCGCGAACCGCGCGTCTATAGAGGCGAGATGTGGATATCGCAAGGGCAGGATCAGCCGCTTAATCGAGGGTCTTGAGCGTTTTATCGATGACACGGCAGGCCGCCGCGAAGGCGGCATCGATATCGAGCGATGTGGTGTCCAGCAGATGGGCATCGGGCGCAGGTTTCAACGGCGCCGCGTCACGGCTTTGATCGCGTTCATCACGCCTTTTGATCTGATCGATCACAGCGTCGAGCGAAAGCCCCGGTTCTTGATCTTTTAATTCACTGAAGCGCCGTTTGGCCCGTTCCTCCGCACTCGCCGTGATAAAGAGCTTCACTTGAGCATCTGGACAAATCACGGTGCCGATATCCCTTCCGTCCATCACAGCGCCTGGCATGGCAGCTGCAAATCCGCGCTGGAATTCTAGAAGAGCTTGCCGCACACCCGGATGGGTGGCCACCACGCTCGCGGCGCGGCCGGCCTCATGGGAGCGCAGCTCCGATCGATCGACGGTCTCTGGATCGAGGGCGCGAGCGGCCTGCTCCGCCACCGACGCATCGCTCGGATCGTGGCCTTGGCTGATCACGGACCAGCCGACACCCCGATAGAGCTTACCGGTATCCAAGTACCGAATGCCGTAAACCTTCGAAAGTCGGCGCGAAAGCGTACCCTTTCCGCTTGCAGCGGGCCCATCAACAGCGATCACTAAAGGTCTATGCATCGGAAAAGGTTTATCGATCCCAGCGGCCCTGTCCAGCGCGCGCGCTGGTCATCGCCGGTGGATGCTTGGCATTCAACGCTTGTTTGGCTATCGGAAAAACTGTACATCTATCGAAGGTTGTGTGGGGGTATTCAGGAAAAACGTCTGAAACAGGGCTTCGTCAGGCGATGCATTGTTGGTCGGATTGCCGTCGGCCTCGCCGGGCCGTCGTGCTCTCATGATCAGGAGAGTGAACCGACGATGGACCAGATGGTTCGTGTTAGATCAAAGTGACGCGATCATACCGCGCCGCTGCGATCCGCATCAATTAAATCATCCCCTCAGCTTAGTTGGTGCGGCGGCCCGGCTTTTTGCCGGGCCGCTTTTTCTCTTCTCGTGTTGGGCGGGTTCGTCACATGCTGCGGACATCAGGACGGCCCATATGTCTGGGTATGGCTGAGATCACGCTGTTTTATGATGGTGCCTGCCCGCTGTGCCGTCGAGAGATCGCCTTGATGCGCCGGCTTGATCGTCGCGGACAGCTGTCGTTCGAAAATGTCGCCGAGCTGGATGCACCGGTCTCTTGCACAATCGATCGGAACGAACTTCTCGCGCAGTTTCACGCACGCTTGCCGAACGGCCAGGTCGTGCGCGGAGCCCGGGCTTTTTGCGAGGCCTATGGCGTGATCCCCTATCTTGGCTGGGTCAGAACGCTCGGACGGATCGCGCCGACCCGTTGGCTCTTGGATTGCCTCTATCGGGGCTTCCTCCGTCTCCGGCCGATAATCCAACGAATGGTTGCCCGTGCGGATCAGGGGGGCACTTAACGCCGTAAGCGACATGGTCCGGCGAGCCTCCAGAGCGCGATAAAGAGTGGTCAGCACCCACCCGTGGATGCGCTTTTTGCATTAAACCCCGCCATGGGAGCACCGCCCATGCCGGCTGATTGGGCGCTTGATCAAAGGCCCGCGCCCACTGCATCCTTCACCGTGTCGAAACCTTCAGCCCGCAACAGCAATGGCAAGTCGCGGCGCATCCGGCCCACCAAGCCGGGCCCCTCATAAACCAGCGCTGTGTAGAGCTGCACGGCCGTTGCCCCTGCCTTGATTTTGGTGAGGGCATCGTTCGCGGAGAAAATTCCGCCCACGCCCACCAAAGGAAGCTTACCTTTGGTTTCTTTTGCAAAATCGCGGAGGATTGCGGTCGATTTCTCAAACAAGGGGCGCCCCGATAGACCACCAGCCTGATCACGGGCGGCACTTTTTAAGCCCTCACGGCTCAGCGTCGTGTTGGAGACGATCATCCCATCAACGCCCGCTTCGAGGGCGGCTGCGACGATATCGGAGCGTTCCTCATCGGTCAGGTCTGGTGCGAATTTGACAAAGACAGGCTTGTACGTCGTTCGCGCCACCAAAACCCGGCAAAGCAGATCCCTGAGCGCGAATTTTCCCTGAAGCGACCGGAGCCCTTGCGTGTTGGGCGAAGAGACA
>JBCCBY010000127.1:0-8459 GCA_039033795.1 Pseudomonadota bacterium
AACCCTGAAACGGTGTCAACGGACTATGATACGTCAGACCGCCTCTATTTTGAACCGCTCACGGCGGAAGACACAATCGCACTGATCAAAAAGGAACAAGAGCGCGGCGAACTTCTTGGGGTCATCGTGCAGTATGGCGGGCAAACGCCGCTCAACCTGGCCCGGCCCCTCACCGATGCGGGCATCCCCATTCTTGGAACACCAGTTGAAGCGATCGAGCTGGCGGAAGACAGACAGCAATTCCATGATCTTGTGAAACGTCTCGAACTTCAACAGCCTGCGGGTACAACAGCCGCAAAGCGTGAGGAGGTGTTCGCCGCCGCTGATCAGATTGGCTATCCGCTGGTGACGCGTCCGTCCTTTGTCCTCGGCGGGCGGGCGATGGAAATCATCCGTGACGAGCCAAGCCTCGCGCGCTACCTTGAAGAAAGCAAAGTCTATTATTCAGAACACGCACCGCTTCTTCTCGATCAATATCTTGATAACGCAATCGAATGCGACGTCGACGCCATTTGCGACGGCGATGATGTCTTTATCGCAGGGATCATGGAGCATATTGAGGAAGCAGGGGTTCATTCAGGTGACAGCGCATGCTCCCTCCCCCCCTATTCACTCAGCCAGGACGTGATTGACGAATTAAAGCGCCAAACCAAGGCATTGGCCTTAGCATTGGGTGTCCGTGGCCTGATGAATGTGCAATTTGCCATTAAAGACGGCGATGTTTTCTTGATCGAGGTGAACCCGCGGGCATCGAGAACCGCACCTTTTGTGGCCAAGGCAACAGGCGTTCCTGTGGCCAAAATTGGCGCACGGGTGATGGCGGGGGAGAAGCTCGCTTCTTTTGATCTCAAAGAGGACACCATTCCGCACACGGCGGTGAAGGAAGTTGTCTTTCCATTCTCTCGCTTCCCAGGCGTCGATACGGTGCTGGGACCGGAGATGCGCTCGACAGGCGAAGTCATGGGCATCGACGATGGATTTGATGAGTCGCGCGCCAAATCGCTGATTGCAGCTGGCGTCAAAGTTCCGCTCGAAGGACGGGTGTTCATCTCGGTCAAAGACCAAGACAAAGAAGCGATCACCGAAACGGCGAAGGATCTTATTGATCTTGGTTACTCGCTTATCGCGACCGGCGGCACACAGAAATGGCTCGCCGATCAGGGTGTGCCCGTCGAGCGCGTGAACAAAGTCCTCGAAGGCCAACCGAACATCGTTGACGAGATGATCAACGGAAGTGTCGATATGATTTTCAACACCACCGAGACGGCGCAGTCGATTGCGGACAGCCGGTCGATCAGAATCACCGCTCTTCAGCGCCGTATCCCTTGCATCACAACGGTGAACGGCGCGCGCGCCGCTGTCCGCGCGATTGAGGCACTGCGCCGCGGCGGTCTTGAAGTTCGGCCTTTGCAGGCTTACAACCGCTGATCCCCCACCGCTGCTATCCAATCCGGGACACGGCATAAAATACGCAAGAAAGACGGGATCAATGGACAAGTTTCCGATGACGAAGGCGGGCTTCGTTAAGCTCGAGGCTGACATCAAGCACCTCAAAAGCGTGGAGCGCCCGGAGGTTATCCAAGCTATCGCTGAGGCACGGGCCCATGGCGACCTATCGGAAAATGCCGAATACCACGCCGCCAAGGAACGCCAGTCCTGGATCGAGGGACAAGTCCTGGATCTTGAGGACAAACACAGCCGCGCCCAAGTGATTGACGTGACCTCGCTGTCAGGACCAGGCGTGAAGTTTGGTGCGACCGTCACCCTCATTGATGAGGACACGGAGGAAGAGAAACGCTATCAGATTGTTGGCGACCTGGAGGCGGACCTCAAGGAAAGCAAAATCTCCATCAGCTCACCGATCGCGCGCGCTCTTATTGGCAAAGAAGAAGGTGAGAGCGTCGAAGTGGCAGCCCCCGGCGGGAGCCATGTCTATGAGATCGAAAAGGTCGAATACGTCTAGGCGATCTTTAACGAAGACTTGGTCAATTGCATCTTAAGGTTGTGGTGAAGTCTGATGTCACCACGCCATGCTCACCACGCTCGTTTCAATTGATGTCTTTCAGCGCAGCCTTGCGACCGGCCAACCTGCGCCAATCATTGCCTCCGAGGTCGATCGCGAGACAGAATATTTCCGTGACAAGATCGGCCAAGTGTCCAGCGTTGAGGACCTCATGGCGGATTTCCGGCTCTACCGCTACGCGCTCACGGCCTTCGACTTGAGTGACACCCTGGACCAAAAGGCGATCATTGAGCGCGTGCTCTCGGAAAGCACCATTGATCCAGAATCCCTGGTCAACAAGCTCAGCGATGACCGTTTCACGGAAATGGCCGAAGCGTTTGACGTTTTTGTCCTCGGCACGTTCAAGCTAACGGACCCAGGGTTTATCGACGAGGTGGCTGAGCGTTATCGGGTTGTCCGCTCCGAAGAGGCTGAGGGTGAGATCAACCAAGGTGTTCGGCTTGCGTCGTATTTTCTTCGGAACATTGAGGACGTCGAGAGCTGGTACGAGGTTCTCGCCGATCCCCCATTGCGGGAAGTCGTGTTCACAACGCTTGGAATCCCGCAAGAAGTGCAGGCCAGCGATGTCGATCAGCTCGCGGCGGATCTCGAACGCCGCTTCGCCATCGCTGACTTCCAAGACCCCGAAGAGCGCGACCGCTTTGTCCAACGTTTCGCCATTCAACACGATCTTGGCAATGCAAGCATTGCAACCTCAAGCAGCGCGGCGCTGACGCTCTTGCAGTCTGCCGCTAGCAGCTCGTTGAGCCTGATCGCCTAGAAAAACGCTCCCGGTCGGGGAAACCGGGAGCGCGATTGGCCCGGGACAACGGACAGGGAGCTCAGTTAAGAATCCCAGGCCAATGTCCGTTGGCGGAGGTAATAAAGCCGTCGCGGTCTTTGTCCCAGCGCTGTTGAATCGAACGGTTCACATTGAGGTAGAGCTTGCCATTGTGGATCGTCGCGGTGGACGGATCACCAGGCGCAAGTGAGCCCTGGCTCACAGCCCATGCACAGTACCCGCCATATTGCGGCGCATAAGCGTCTGGATCAGCCTCAAAACGGGCAAGGTTCTCAGCGCTTGAGAACCGGAACGCGGCACCTTGATAGGTCGTTTCAAAGTCGCGTGATCCTTCAACGCCTTCGCCGTCAAAGAACGAGACGACATCATATCCTCCGACGGCCGTGTTGTTCAAAAGACCCGTGTAAATGGGATCAGCAGCAACAGCGGCGGTCGGGGCAAAAGTCACCGCCGCCCATCCAAGGGCAGCGGCGGTCAGCAAACGTTTCATCAAGCAATCTCCAATCGTTGCTTGACCAAGTGTTCGTCGACCCGTGCGAATGGGTTACGAGAAAAAATCAGAGCATTCGAGCGGCCAGCAAAACGCGCCCCGCGCGAAGAACTTCGCTCTGCCAAGACAGCCGGCTTCGATGCCGCGATCAGCGCTACTCTTTAAAGCGGTTGATGATGGGATAGCGCCGATCGCGACCGAAATAGCGGCGGCTGACTTTTGGTCCTGGTGCAGATTGCTTGCGCTTAAACTCCGCACGGTAGAGCATGGTCTGTATCCGGCGAACCAACGCGATATCATGACCGCTCTCAGCAATCGCTGACACACTCAGTTCCTCTTCAATGAGACCATGGAGAACATCATCGAGAACATCATAGGGCGGAAGGCTGTCCTCGTCCTTTTGATCCTCGCGAAGTTCCGCCGACGGCGGCTTGGTGATGATTGCTTCGGGAATAACAACACCATCAGGACCAAGGACTGCGTCAGGCTTGACCGCGTTACGCCAGCGGCAAAGTGAGAACACGCGCGTCTTATAAACGTCCTTCAGCGGATTGAAACCGCCATTCATATCGCCGTAAAGCGTGGCATAACCGCAAGCCATCTCTGACTTGTTGCCCGTGGTGAGCATCATCGAGCCAAGCTTGTTGGAGATCGCCATCAGGGCGGTCCCGCGAATGCGCGATTGAAGGTTCTCCTCCGTCACATCGGGCGCACGGCCATCGAACACATCATCCAGCATGCCATCAAAAGCCCCGACGGCGGGCTCGATCCCCACCGTATCAAGACGCACACCGAGCGCTTTGGCACAAGCCTCAGCATCGACCATCGAGCCTTCGGAGGTGTACCGGGAAGGCAAGCGAACGCAATGGACATGATCCGGCCCAAGAGCATCCACCGCGATCGCTGCGACAAGGGCGCTGTCAACCCCGCCTGAGAGGCCAATCACCACATCTTTGAAACCAGACTTGGCGATATAATCGCGCGTTCCTGTCACCAGTGCCTGGTAGATCAGGGCGTCCTCTGTGGGCCACTCATTATTCCAGCCTTCACTGGCCTGCCAGCCTTGATCGGTCTTGATGAGATCAACAGCCAGATGGTGCTCAACAAAGAGAGGCGAGGACGCAACGACAGCCCCCTTCTCCATCACAAAACAGCCTCCATCGAAGATCAGCTCGTCCTGACCGCCGCACTGATTGACAAAGACAAGCGGCAATCCGGTTTCAACCGTCCGTGCCTGGGCTTGCACCAGGCGCTCCTCATGCACGGTCCGCCGAAACGGGGAGCCATGCGGCACCACCAAGAGATCAGCCCCAGCCTGATGAAGCTCGGCTGCGACCTCCGGGTACCACATATCTTCACATATCATGAGCCCAAGCTTCAGCCCACGGAAGGGTAGAACAGCGACATCCGTCGCAGGACGAAATGTCCGCGGCTCATCAAACGGTCCGTAATTGGGCAGACAGACTTTCCGCGCGATCCCCTGAACCTTCCCATCACCGATCAGGATACCGGCGTTATAAGGCCGCGGATCATCACCGGGCTCACCAGCCATCGGTGAGCCGACGACCAGCCATGGTCCTGGTTCTTCGCCCGTGGCTTTGGCCAAACGCGCGACCGTTTCTTCGCAGGCCGCAACATAGGACGGGCGCAAAGAGAGATCCTCGGGGGGATATCCTGAAACACAAAGCTCCGGGCAAATCAGAAGATCGGCATCCTGATGCGCGCGTCGGGCCCCGAGAACACGCTCTGCGTTGCCCGAAAGATCGCCCACCGTTTGGTTGAGCTGCGCCAGCACAAGGTGAAGCCGTTCGTCCATCGTTATCCATCTATGCTTTGGCGACGGCTCGAACCACCCTTGGGCCTATCCGCGCAAAGCCTTTTCAATCGCCAGCGCCATGGCAAGAGAGCGCCGCCCCGCCTGTCCGGGAACCAAGGCATTATGACCCTTCCGAACAGCAGCAAGGAAGCTCTCCGTGCCAAATGCCAAGGGATCTTTGAGGGAAAGTGGCAGGTCCGCCGCATCAAAATCTGTGGCGACAGGTTTCGAGGTCGTGTTGGTGACTTTCCGCGCCAGGAAATCGAGATGAATCGCTCCCTCCGGATAGCCCAGGGCCAAATCGCGGATGGGCTTCTCTTCCAATCGCGACGCGGTCAGCTGCGCCTTCACACCGCCAAGGCTGAGCTCGACATCAACGAAATCAGCGTGGTCACCCTTTTCGGTGCGGCCCTCGCATCGGATAATCTCGGCGTCGGAACGACCCGTCAGATGCGCCAACAGGTCGAGATCGTGGATCATCAGGTCAAAGACAACGGAGACATCCATCGCGCGTCCTGAAAACTTATTGAGCCGACGGGAGCGCACGGTGGATGGCGTTTCGCGATCGAAAAGACCGAAGGCCTCTGCGACGTACCGCTCTTGATGGCCCACCTGGATCACCACGCCCTTGGCTTCGGCTGCAGCGATTAGCGCATCGGCATCGCCAAGCGCCATGGCAATCGGTTTTTCCACCAGGACATGCTTGCCCGCGGCAATGGCTTTGGCGGCAAGCGCCGCATGGGTCGATGCTGGGGTTGCGATCGTGACGACATCGATCGCTTCGAGGAAAGCATCGACATTGTCATAGCCCACGGCACCATGCTCGGCGGCGCGTTCATCCGCTCGCGCGCGATCAACATCAAAGATCGCGGTCACGGTCGCATCGTCCGCGTCTTTGTATTTGTTGGTGTGATACCCGCCGAAAACGCCGGCCCCGGCCACACCGGCCCGTAATGGAAGACTGTCGCTCATACCGCGCCCTATGGCATGTTCTCCCGACGCTGTCCTGGGGCCATTTTATGACCGTTAAGGCAAATATCCGGGCCAGATCTGTTAACGCTGCCTTAAAGTGGCCTTCGGTGCCGCCAAATCGCCCTGCCGTTCCGGAAAATGGCCGCTCTCCGGTCGATAGGAAGCCTTGAACCCTTGAAAGAAAGGTCTTGGTAACACGTGGGGTGGTGCTTGATGCCGAGTTTGGCAGCGACATGGAAAGCAATGGGTGCTGGGAAGGACCGTTTGGCGTCCGACCTGAGGCAGCGCCTGCGCGAGGGCCGAGACGCCGTTCGTGCCGGCAATCCGTTTGCCTCCCCTTTGCCCTGCCCGCTCGAGGATTTGCCTCATAAAAGCCCTGTCATTGAGCGGCTTTTCGGATGAACCCTTATAGATCTGAATTTTGCGACAAGGTATAGCGCTCGCCTCAGCTGAGAAGAGGCCCACGCAACATGATCAAAGAGCCCTCCTTTCACCGCGCCAGCGAGGCTCCCGCCCAGGACTACACGATCCCGCAGGAATGGGAGCGTTACACCGCCGAGGAGCATGGTGTCTGGGACAAGCTGTACGCCCGCTTGATGGACGTGCTGCCCGGGCGGGCCGACCAAGCTTTTCTCAATGGGCTGAACGCCCTTGATCTTGGCAAAGGCGGGATCCCGCATTTTGAGCGGATGTCTGATGAGTTGGAGGCACTGACCGGATGGCGCGTGGTTGCTGTGCCTGGTCTTGTTCCTGATGCTGTCTTTTTTGACCACCTCGCCAACCGCCGCTTTCCGGCGGGCAATTTCATCCGTCGGGCAGATCAACTCGACTATATACAGGAGCCTGACGTTTTTCATGACGTCTTCGGCCACGTGCCGATGTTATCAGACCCTGTGTTCGCTGATTACATGGAAGCCTATGGAAAGGGCGGTTTGCGGTCACTCGGTTCTGGGTGTCTCAAAAACTTAGCAGCTCTTTATTGGTACACCGTGGAATTTGGCCTCATCCAGCGCAATGATGGCCTCAAAATCTATGGCGCGGGAATCGTCTCGTCGCCTGCTGAGAGCGTCTTCAGCATCGAAAGCGGATCACCCAACCGTTTGGGCTTTGACGTCGAGCGGTTGGTGAAAACCAATTACCGCATCGACGATTTCCAACAGACCTATTTCGTCATCGAAAGCTATGACAGCCTTTTAGAGCAGACCCAGAACACAGACTTTGGCCCGCTTTATGAGGGATTGCGAAGCACGGGTTGTGCGGATAGTTATCTTTATCGGCCTGCTGATATTCTTGATAGTGATCATGTCTTCACCCGGGGCAACCAAGCCTATGCCGATAAAGGCGGGCGGTTCGCAACAGCGTAGCCTAACCAGCCTCGCGACCTTGCTCTTGATTGGCGTCCATCGCGCGCGTTGCCTCGATCGGCATAACCCTAGCTGACGCTGGCGTTCCAGCAAATGTCTCTCGCTTGAACTGGCGTTTGGGCTCCAAAAAGCGGTCGAGCACAATGAGAAGAGGCGCAAGCAAGAACCAATCAAAGACCAGCGCCGACAGAATGATCAGTGCACTAAGCTGTCCGAGTGTTGCCGTGATGTAGAAACCGGAGCTAGCCATCACAAGGTATCCGAGCGTCAAGACGATACTCGACACCAAAATCGGTCGCCCGGCATGATCGAACATCGACCGTGTGGCTTGTTTTGGAGTTTGACCGCGCTGACGACCCTCTTGGTACCGCCAAATCATGTGAATCGTATCATCCACGATAATGCCCAGTGTGACAGCACCGACGATCGACGACGCAATACCAACATCGCCCACCATGTAGCCCCAAATGCCAAAGGCCACTGCCCCAGGAAGAAGATTGGGCAGGAGACTGACCAACCCATAGGCTAGACTGCGGAAAGCGAGAATTAAGATAACAGAAATCAGAACCAAAGCTGCGAACGTCCCCCCAATCATCGATCGTACATTGATCAATGTGAGTTGAGCATACATCGGCGAAAGCCCCGTTGCGTGGCCCGCAATGGTGGGCGATAGCGCGCCATCCAGCCATGAATCTGCGTCGCGCTTTATGAGATTAAGATTGGCATTCGAGGCATTTTCGACCACGGCGCTGACGCGGGTTCCGGACTTATCCATCGACACACGATCGGTGAGATCCTGCCCAAAGGGCAAGGACATCTCATAAAGAAGAAGATACTGCGCCATCGCATCACCGCTGTCAGGCAAACCCTCTGCCGCACCCGGATCGTCTGCATTGAGATGCTGATGAAGGCGACGAAAGGTCTCCGCGATGGAATAAACATGGGTCACATTGGGAAGACCCCTGAGATACTCCTCAAAGGCTTCCAGCTCACCAACAAATTCGGGGTCCGTG
>JBCCBY010000128.1:0-8419 GCA_039033795.1 Pseudomonadota bacterium
CCAACATGGCGATGCACGGCATCTGTGAGATCAGCGCGTGTACGCGTGCGCGACATAAGATATTCCATTCTGACCGTTTCTACACCGGTGACATCATCACCTGATTTGAGCTTTACCATGATCCTCACGTGTAAGAAACGCTAGCACTTCACCAAAACAGCGCCCCAGGTGAGCCCGCCACCCATGCCCTCAAAAAGGCAAAGGTCACCGGGTTTGATCCGGCCGTCCCGGTAGGCAGTATCGAACGCCAAAGGAATCGACGCGGCTGATGTGTTGGCGTGCTCCGCCACCGTCGAGATGACCCGTTCTTTTGGAATGCTCAGCCGCTTAGCGATTCCATCCAAAATCCGCTGGTTGGCTTGATGAGGCACGAACCAATCGACGTCAGAGACGTTGAGACCGGCAATATCAAGGCATTCCTCAATCGCACCAGCGATCCGGACCACCGCTTCTTTAAAGACTTTCTGTCCATCCATGCGCAAAAAACCTGATGTGCCCGTGGTTGACGGCCCTCCATCAACATAAAGAATATCCGCAAGCCGACCATCGCACCGATAAACCGAGGCGAGCACACCGCGATCGCTTTGCTCCTCAGCCTCCAGAACAAATGCCCCTGCGCCATCACCAAAAAGAACGCAAGTTCGCCGATCATTCCAATCGAGTATCCGGGAGAACGTCTCTGATCCAATAATGAGCGCTCTGCGATGCTGCCCCGTTTCAAGGAGGCTAGTGGTGATCGCGAGCGCATAGATAAAGCCGGAACAGACCGCGCCGATATCGAAGGCTGCACCTTGGTGAACACCAAGCTCTCGTTGGATCAGCGCGGCGCTCGCTGGAAAGGTTTGGTTGGGCGTCGCCGTCGCCAGAACGACGAGGTCAATATCATCGGGCGTCATGCCAGCATCGTTGAGCGCCCGCTGTGCAGCTTTTGTCCCTAGACTGACGGTCGTTTCACTTTCAGAAGCGATATAGCGTTGACGAATGCCTGTTCGCTCTTGGATCCATGCATCCGACGTGTCCACCTTTTTGGCCAGCTCTTCATTCAAAACAACAGAGGCGGGCAGGGCGCTCCCGGCTCCGCGCAGCACCGCTCGATGGGTCATTTGGCAGCCGCCACCGGTGGAATTTCATCGACCTCGACGCTTTGCGCACGGGCGGATACCGATGCGATGGTGCGGCGAATCTCATCAAGAAACGGGTTGGCGGCCAGTCTTTCAGCCATATTCACCGCTGAGACCACGCCTGCCGCGTCGGCGCCGCCATGGCTCTTTACGACTAGGCCGCCGAGACCCAAGAAAGGTGCGCCGTTCACGGAAGATGGATCCATCTTGGCTTTAAGCCGCTTAAGCGAACCCATCATGGCCAATGCACCGAGCTTGGACAGCATCGTTTCGGTGAGTGCATCTTTGACCCATCCGCCAATCAGCCTGGCTGTGCCCTCGGCCGTTTTGAGCGCCACATTGCCGGTGAAGCCATCGGTGACCACGACATCAATATCCCCCTCGGAAATATTGTTGCCTTCAACAAAGCCAATGAAATTCATTTCGGGGTCTGCTTCACGCAAAATCTTGGCCGCATTTTTTATCAGCATGCTGCCTTTAAGGTCTTCTTCCCCGACGTTGAGCAAACCCACTGCCGGCTTGTCCTTGCCCGAAAGTGAACGGTGATAGGCCTCTCCCATAATGGCAAACTGTACGAGTTGCTCAGCGGTCACTTCGACATTGGCACCGACGTCGAGCACCACGGCCTTTCCCGTCATGGTTGGCCACAGCGCTGATGCGGCTGGGCGATCAACGCCTTCGATCATTTTCAGCTGCATGCGGGCGATCGCCATCAGCGCGCCGGTGTTGCCGCATGAGACCACGCCATGGGCATTGCCGAGTTTCACCCGTTCGATCGCTGCCCACATCGAGCTATCGCGTGATTTCCTCAGGGCCCTTGCTGGTTTATCGCTCATCGCCACCACGCCGTCCGCATAAAGATGGTTAACGCGACCGCTAGGCAGACTGTGCTTGCTGACGGCATTTTGGATGGCGTCTTCCTGTCCAACCAGTAGCAATTTCGCTTGCAAACCATCGGCCAAAGCGGCGGCGCAGCCCGCGATAACCTCTGACGCACCCTCATCGCTGCCCATCACATCAATGGCCAGTGTTAGTGTGCCGCGATCCAATTCGGTCCCCATGGGCCCCCTTGTCCTTTCGTGTCGGGCGCCTTCAATGACACACGAACGGCTGAGTCTAACGTGTTGTCTTCCGATTAGGGAAGAATAGGGTCTTCAATCATCTTGGCTGACTTCAGCCACCATTCTTGGTCAAAGCCCTGAATTTCCAGGTTCGATATGAACTGTCGTGCCCCGGCTTCCCACGAGAAGCGTTCCGACCATGCGCGGCATTCATCGGCATTACGATGTTCAAGCGCCTTGAGGATCGCCGCCTTTAGATCCTCGTCAAGAGCACCGGCACCTTTGGGTGCGCCGTCGAGGATTTCAAGCGGTCCGCGTACGGGGTATGATGCGACAGGTATGCCGCTGGCCAACGCCTCGACATTGACCAATCCAAAGGTGTCAGTCCGTGAGGGAAAGACGAAAACATCCGAAGCGGCATAGCGTTTGACCAGCTCCTCTCCGTAATGCTTGCCCGCGAAGTGGACATTTTTGTCCTTATATTTCTCCCGCAATTCTTGCTCTTGCGGACCCGCGCCCACGAGAACTTTGGTGCCGGGTAGGTCGAGATCGAGAAAGTCCTCGAGCGTTTTTTCCACAGCGAAGCGACCGACATACGTCATGATTGGGCGGGGAAGACCATCAAAGACGTCGCTTTCGACAGGTCGGAATTGTTCCGTATCCACACCGCGTTCCCAAAGGCGCATGTTGCGGAAACCCTTTTGATCGAGTTCGTCCATGAGGCCCGGGGTTGCCACCATCATGGCTTCCCCATGATTGTGAAAATCGCGCAGCAGCGCATATCCCCAGCTGATGGGGAACCTAATCCGGTCATGGGCGTATTCAGGGAACCGTGTGTGGAAGCTTGTGGTGTAGGGGAATTTCCGTCGCCTGCAGAACCGTCGTGTCGCCCGTCCGATCGGCCCTTCTGTGGCGATATGGATCGCATCTGGTTGGAACGCGTTGATCATCGACGCCACTTTTCGGTTCGGAAACAGCGAAAGCCGAATTTCGGAGTAACTTGGCATCGGCACCGAATGGAACTCTTGGGGCGTTATATACAGCACCTCGTTCCCGAACTTCGTCAGGATCCGTCCCAACGTATCGAGCGTGGTGACCACACCATTGAGTTGCGGCTTCCACGCATCAGTGGCGATGACAATCTTCAGGCCACTCTCCGAATTCGGCATTTGGAACTTTTGTTTCGGGCGGGTCAGCTTACGCACACGCCCGCTTAGGCCCTGCAAGCGCGAGCGGTCACCACCGTCGGCTGCGTCTATCGGCAAATCACTCATGGGCTGGCATTAGAGGTCTGAGGGATGCGTGTCACCCGGGGAGTGCGGCTCCTGGTCCTTTGGCGAACCAGGTTTTGATGACACATCACACCATTTTCTTGTGCGCCGCAAAAAATCCTTGCGTCTCACTAGAGTTGATGCCACCTTCGGAGTCGCTGGTTTTGGCCAGCGAGCCCTTCCGGGCGTTTCCTCCCTAGACTGGCCGCGACATTTGTCGCGGCCTTTTTTTATCGGCCTATGTTGCAGAGTATAAAGGCGAAGGCCAGCGTTTTCCTGCTTATTCAGCGGCGAGCGCGGCCGGGCTATGAAATCCAAGCACGCGATCCACAACTTTGGCGAGTTGATGCGCGAAACTTTTGAAGTGTCGACTTCGCGCCACCCGATTCTCATCAAGGTAGAGCCCACGATTGATTTCAATCTGTAGAACGCCAACCCCGTCCTTCGGATTTCCGTAATGGGATGCCACATATCCACCCGCATAAGGTGTGTTGCGGGCCACATCGAAGCCCTCAGCTCGGAATGCATCTTCCCAAAGCGCAGCATCACTGTTTCGGCAGGCCGCGCCGAACAAATCTCCCAAAACGATGTCGGGCAGCTTGGCGGCACCACCGGCGGTTGAAGGCATCGAATGCCAGTCGACGACCAAGACTTGGGAAAATCGTATCTTGGCTTCCTCAATCAGAGAGCTGACGGATTTATGGTAGGGCGCGAAGCAGTTTTTGAGGCGCGACTTGGCCTCGGTGCTTGGCAAACGCGCCGGATAGATCTGTCGTCCGTCTGCTGCCAATTTGGGTATCACGCCAAAACCAGCGATGACACGGTTGCTTCGGCTTTCTGCTGCGTCGTCGAGTGGCCCTTGGAACAAGAGCGGGTCGAGCTCTCTTGGCGACCGGTTGAGATCGACGAAGACGCGCGGGAATCTTGCGGTGACCACCGGAACTGATTCGCTCGCGCCTCGCGGGATCAGCTGATCCACATAGGCGTCTTCCGACCGCCGCAGGGTTTCAAGGGGCAAGAGGGCTTGCTGCAAGAGCTTGCGCGGATAGTCACGGCCGGCGTGGGGACAGGTGAAAATGAGCGGTGTTTGCCACAGGGTCGGCCGCACGATGTCGTGCCCTGGATAATTGTCTTTGATTATGCGCGCGACCATGCCACCCCATCATTCGGGCCTCTCATAGAGGGTGAACGCGCCCAGGAGAACTCTTTTATGTCGCTTTCGCGGGGGTGAGGAGACATTAACCACGAGCTTGCGCTTCACGGGGTATTAAGGGCCAGCTAGGTAAGGTTGGGCATGAGATTGAAATAGGGGGTGTCCGGCAATGGCCGCGATCCTTTTGGCCGAAGACGACGAATCGATGCGGGCGTTTCTCAAGCGTGCGCTGGAGCGAGCGGGCCACGTTGTGGTCGATGCGGGCCAAGGCGACGATGCACTCAATGAGCTTCAGCTCCGCGAGTTTGATCTTCTGCTCACCGATATCGTGATGCCCGTGATGGATGGTATTGAGTTGGCCCGGCGGGCCGCTGAAATCGATCCCGCCATGAAGATCATGTTCATCACTGGTTTTGCGGCCGTGGCGCTCAATCCGGCCAACAGAACTCCGCAGGATGCCAAGGTTCTGTCCAAGCCGTTCCACCTGCGTGATTTGGTCGACGAAGTTGATCGATTGATCGCTGCTTAGGCTTGAAGCGTCTGGTTCGAGTTCTTATTGTTTATCGGTAAGAACAACGAAGGCGTATTCCATGATCCGATTCATTTTGCCACTTGCTGTCGCGAGCGTCGCTCTATCCGGATGCATCATTGATGCAGGGGATGATTGGCCCGACGACAGCTCGCTCGAAATGCGCACGAGATTGGCAACGGACGCCTGTGGCCCCGGCAATGTGAAGTCGGTGTCCCGTGAGGGGTTCACCTGCAAAGACGAATAGTTTTTGAACGCTGCTTGCGGGCCGAGGTTCGCGCGGTTAAGCGCGTGCGCTCCGGTCGCGTAGCTCAGCGGTAGAGCACTCGCTTCACACGCGAGTGGTCGCTGGTTCGATCCCAGCCGCGACCACCATCCGGCCTTTTTGCGATGCCGTTGCGGTCGCATGATGTCGGCATTCGCGAATCCTTGGCGATGCTTCTGCCGCTTTGTCTTGCGGGTGTCCGTGCCGCGTCGTCGACGGCGGCGTTATCGCTTCGTGTTCGGAGAGAACGATAGAGCCAACCCATGGGAGTTGGTGCCGCTCAAATTCGAGGACAAACCATAACCGATGGTCCAGTTCTTACCCAACGAGCGGGACACCCCGACATCGATGCTCCATGGATTGGTCAGCTCTTGTTCCACCGTGATGCTGATCTCTTCACCGCCGAAGGAGGTCGTGCGGGTCGATTCTCGTTCCAACCGCGCGTATCCTGCCGAGAGAGAAAAGGAGAACAATGCTTTCTCCGTGGGCACCGCATAGGCCAGACCGAAATTGCTGAACAGTGATTCTGATGTGATGTTACCGTCATCCACGCGGTTCCAATTGTAGCGAAATCCAGCAACGCCAAGAACTGGTCTCCCCGCCAGAATGCCCAGCGGGGCGATGGTGTTTGCGCCAACGCCGAAGGTATAACCGTCTGCTTCATTACCCCGATCGAGATTGAGGGTGATTGGTTCGTCGAATGTCACAAGATCAAGCCCGAGATCGGGCGTGCCTGTCAGCTCAAAGGCGGTCACGGTCTCCGACTGCAGAACACCCACTTGGCCAGACAGTTCCAAGAACGGCAGAACGCGATAACCGACCGAATTGACCCATGCTGTGCTCGAGATGTCGGTCAGCTCCGTCACGCGAATCTCAAGGTCTTCGATCACGAAATCATCGGGAACGTCGGTTTCGACGTTGGTGATATCGACCTCAGCGCGCCCGATGGCGAGCGCTGTGCCAAAGCGCCAACGTGATCGCTCGTTTCCGATGGCTTCAAGTTTTTCGCGAAGCTCCGCGCGCTCGTCTCGGCGCTGATCAATTCGGTCTATCACGGATGATTGCGGCTCGGCCGCCACATCGTCCTCAGCCAAGAGATCCAATGCAACGGGTAGATCACCGTCTGTGGTTGGCGTTTCGGCGTCGATCGCAACGCCGTCTGTCACCGGGACCGGGTCCTCGTTCTGTTCAACGATCTCTTCCGCTGCTGCCGATCCCAATCCGGCAATGGCGCTGACGACCAGCGCTCTCCCAATACGCATACACCCTATCCCTCTTTGTTTTGATGATGCTTACTGAGTGAGCAGCAAACCGGCCTGCTCAAGCTTTGTTGTAAAGGCCGCAACCTCATCGCCTGAGACTTCGTTGTCGTTGTTCTTATCCGCCTGATCGAAAACACGCGCAGGTCCGGCGCTCAGCTCCGATGCATCCACGAAGCCATCGCCGCTCGTATCAAATGTCGCGAAGGCGCGGCCATGCATCCGCTGCGGCACGTCCCTTGGAATGATGGGACCGAACTCTGATTTTGAAAGAAGGCCGTCACCATTATCGTCACCCTCAAATGCCCGAACATTCCGTAGAGAGAGGAACTCTTCACGCGTGATAATGCCGTCCTGATTGGGATCGATCGCTTCGGGCAAGGTTGTCGATTCTGCAGCGATCGAAGCACTGAAGACAAGAGTTGCGGCCACCGAAAAAAGGGCAAGGCTGGTCAAAGTGTTTCTCCTCAAAGGCCTGATTGAAGGCAAAATGATCCGTTCCCCTACGAAGCCATTTTTTCATAGGGAAAAACTGATCCGCCCCGAGGGGGATTGGGGCGGATCAATATATTTTAAGCCTGCTGTGTGATGACATCAGCATTGGTCGGAGGGTAAGGGACCGATGCACAAGGCACAATTCAGTTTCCGTTAGCCTTAACAGGATGCCCCGGGAGACCCGCAAGTGAAGGAAATACACCGTTCTGCGCCGAAACAGACTCGTTCGCGAACGACCATCGACTACATTTTGGACGGCACCGCTCAGCTTTTGGAAAGGATCGAAGGCAACAACGTGACGACCGCCAAAGTTGCTGAACGGGCTGGGTTCTCGGTGGGCACTGTCTATCGGTATTTTCGTGACAAGCGTTCTCTTTTTCGTGCCTTGGCGTTCCGGGAGATCGAACGCACCGAACAGCGCGTTGATGAAGTTCTTGCCGTACACCCTGACGCAAGGGGGGAAGAATTGGTTCAAGTGCTGATCGAAAGACTGATCCGGCCATTTGGTTCAAGTGTCGAGACGCAGCGCCGCGTCAATCTTTTGGTGATCGAAGACCAAGAGTATCGCCAGATTTTCGCGCAGAAGCTTTTTCAAATGCAGGCAAGGGTCGCGGAAAAAATCCGGAAACATGATCCAGGGGGGTTCCGCGAGCTCCCAAAAGAAGAAGTGCAGATGCTTCTCGGAATGGTTATGGGGCCGATTTGGGTAATGCTCCGTGTCAATCCAGAGCGCCTTCATCACCCGGATTTTGCAAAACGGTTAGCACGGACGATTATGGATTTCTGCCGTGCAGAGATTGACTAGCTAGTAACCTATTTGTCTGCCTCTTGTGCGACGCAACAAGTGCGCCCATGGTTTTCGTCGATGACGGGGAACAATGGGACCGAGGGCATGATCGACGAAATAAGGGCGTGGGCAAAGAAGCAGTCGGCACTGCTGATGATCTTTGCGGCTGTGCTGTTGGGTTTGTTGTTCCCAGCGCCCGCAAGGCTTGAGGGCCTTGTGTCGCTCGATACGGTCACAACAATCGGTATTGCCCTTATCTTTTTCTTGCATGGGGCGAACCTTGCGCCTGCCGTCTTCTTGCGGGGCGTCGCCGCTTGGCGGCTTCATGTTTTGGTGCAGGGGACAACGTTCTTGGCGTTCCCCGCGGTGGGTGCTGCCGTTTATCTATTGGGCGAGCCGTGGCTATCGGCGGATGCTCGGCTTGGCTTTTTCTTTCTCACCGCTTTGCCGTCGACGATCTCCTCTGCGGTGGCGCTAG
>JBCCBY010000129.1:0-8311 GCA_039033795.1 Pseudomonadota bacterium
CCGGAGCAATCTCCGACTCGTAAATGCTCTCAAGCTGTTTATGCACACCAATGTTGGCATAACCCTTGAGTGTGCCGACGAACGCTTGTCGCGCAGCTTCATCATGTGATGCCGGGAAGGTGAGATTTTGTTGGGTCATGCGCTCACTCCTTTTCAAGCATTATGAGGGCCCCTTTTTCGATCGACAGCCAACTGGGGCGACTATCCGACAGTCAGATAGATGGTGGTCAGTAGTCGTGGATCGGCTCGACCTCTAATGTAGCGATTTCTTGCTGAGCGGCTTGAAGATCATGCAGGTATTTATCGGCCGCTTTGGTGGGGCTCATGGTCGATGAAAAGAAGACGACGGCCAGAGACGCCACATAGGTCTCTTGTCTAAAAAGAGGAACGGCCAGACTCGACGTCTTTCCTGGATTCTTTGTGTGCTGATTGCGGATCATTTGCGCAAAGCCAGCAGCACGAATGCTGGAAACGAAGCCTTCGATATAGTCTTCATCAAAACCGACCAGCAGACCCGTGTCGGCCTCGTCTTCTTCTTTCGCGCGCTGTTTCATGCGGGCACTTTCAACGATGCTGCGCCGCTCCTCGTCGCTGCAATAGGCAAGATGAATCTTTCCTGACGCGCTCGACCAAATCGGCATCGCATAGCCTGGATAATACTCCGAAAACGTCATTGTTGTTAAGGAGTGGGTCGAGTCCCTGATCACCATTGAGTCAGCGACCCGCGTTGACACCACCACAGGCCAACCGATCTTTTCGGTCAGTTTGACGATCGTCGGTCGCGCGGCAGCGGCGAAGGCATTCTCGGCCTGATAGCCATAGCTCAATGACTGCACCAGCGCGGTTGGCCGATAGGCTTTACGCTGCGGTTCGACCTCCATATACCCCTCAAACACGAGAGACTGAACGATCCGGCATGTGGTCGGATAGGCAAGATCACAGGCGCGCGCGATCTCCATCATGGTGAGGGATCGACCCTGGTTAATCGATCGCAGCACCTTGAGGGTTCGCGTAATCACCCTGATTGGTACGCCTTTTTCCATCGTCAGCTATCCTGGTCTAATCGCCAGTCGGGCGATAATTTATCCGACAGTCGATAATCTTTAATGAAGCGCTCGCTTTTGCAATCGCGATGATGGCCAATGACCGAAGAGCGATCACGCGATTCCCCAGTAGGCGGTAATATTCAGTGATCGCGGAATTGTGAGCTGATAGACGTGATGTACCGTATAGCATCGTTCCTCTCGCAGTGGATCGCACAGCGATGCGCCTACGGAACGACGGTATATCCGACTGGTGATCAATAATGGGTCGCCAATGGATCAATCGGAAAATCCGAGGTCATAGTGCGAAAATCTGTCACAATGGGCTCTGGGTCATTTCCCGTGACCTGGCCGTGCAGACGAAGAGTTTTGGAGATCAGCATCGTTTAAATATTCGTTGGCTGACGAATTGAAGTGTCTAGTTGGTGTTTGAAGGAGTGGAGGGAGATATGACTACCAAGAATTTGGTGAGCGTGGGGCGCGCTCAACGGTCCGCTGGGGTTTGGATGGTATCGGCTGGTGCCATGGCCATTTCGGCGGTGTTGGCGACAGGCGGTGCCGCGATGGCGCAGGATGACGCTGCAGATGACGATATCATTTACGTCACCGCACGGAAAAAAGAGGAATCGTTGAGCGATGTTCCTCTCGCAATTACAGCACTAACTGCGGAAACGCTTGAGCAAGGTGGTGTTCAAGGTCTTAATGATATCGCCGATCTCTCGCCGGGCTTGACGTTCAACTCCTATGCGAACGGAAACTTCGCTGTACCGACGATCCGCGGTATCGCGCAGACCGATATTCAAAATATTGAGAACAATGTGTCCACCTATATCAATGGGGTGTACATATCGAACAAGCAGGTTCTTGATCTCTCGCTTCTCGATCTCGATCGCGTTGAGGTCGTTAAAGGTCCGCAAAACGGCCTTTATGGTCGAAACAGTTTCTCCGGCGCCATCAACTACATCACCGCGCCGGCGACATCGGATGAGTTTAAGGCCAAGGGCGATGCGTCCTATGGATCCGATGAGTTCTATGAAGTTCGCGGCGCGGTCAACATTCCGCTTATTGAGGATGTGTTGGCGGTCAGGATCGCCGCAGGGTTTTCCTCGTTTGATGGGACGATTGAAAATACCGCGGACCCTGATGACAATGCTGGCGGCTTTGAGAAATCGAGCGTTTTGGCGTCGGTGGCCTTCACGCCTACCGACGAGTTCAGCGCCGATGCGTTTATCTATTACAACGATCAAGATAATGACGCGACGCCTGGCTTTTTCGAGGAAAACAACGCCGCGTTTGGCGTTCGAAATTTCTTCGGACCACCAATTCCTGCGTTCGGGAACTTTGAAGGTGAGCTCGTTGCCCCCGACTCGGTGTCTTTATTCCCGTCCGTCATCGGTTCGGAGAAAGACTCCTTCATCGCGGGTCTTACACTGTCCTACGACTTAACTGAGTCCATCACGATCACATCG
This sequence comes from Pseudomonadota bacterium, assembly GCA_039033795.1. Lineage (GTDB taxonomy): Bacteria > Pseudomonadota > Alphaproteobacteria > Caulobacterales > Parvularculaceae > Parvularcula. The sequence goes on from JBCCBY010000129.1 coordinate 2,513, forward strand.
GTGACCAGCTATGGCGAGTCCGACAATTTGGACATCACCGACGGCGACTTTGACGCCAATGGCACGGCGTTGACTGTGTTTTCGCCGCCGTTTTCGTTTGCTGGTGTGGCCGTTGGTCAAAACTTCACCGGGAATGAAGGGAGCAGCCAGGACTTTGCGCAAGAGCTGCGGGTCGATTTTCAGGTCAACGATCGGTTCGACTTCACCATCGGTGGGTATTATACCGACACGGAGATCAATGATCTCTTCACGACACAGACGGTGTTTGCCGCTGACGCTATTGCGCCAGGAAACTTCACGTTTGCGATTGGTCCGAACACGACCGGGCAGTACGATCCGAGCTTTACGACCGATCTTTCCATCAGCGAAAATGAGATCGAGACGATCGCTGTTTTCGGTGCTGCTAACTGGGCCGCAACAGACAGGCTCCGTCTTGGCGCAGAATTGCGGTACACGTCGGATTCGCGCGAAGCGTTTAACCAATTTATTGATTCAGTGACGCAAACGCTTGTCGATGCGCCGGGTAAAACCGATGCCGACTTTGATTTCGTGACGCCGCGGTTCACCGCTGACTATGATTTGACGGACGACCTCTTGGTTTACGCCTCCGCCGCTCGAGGCGCGAAGGCCGGTGGTCTCAACAACACAACGTCTGCATCAGACTCTGCGCAGACCTTCGACACAGAGACCAACTGGACCTACGAGCTGGGCGCGAAGGGCTCTGCTCTTGGCGGGGCTCTCTCCTTTGATGGGGCGATCTTCTACACCGACTGGCAGGATCTTCAGATCTCAACATTTGTCGAAGATGCGATGGTCGCGGTCATCAACAATGTGGATGGCGGCGCAACGGTTTATGGCGGTGAGATCCAGTTCTCATGGGACGTGACTGATCGTTTCAACTTTAGCGGCGGCTATGCGTTCACAGAGCCGGAATTCGACGACGATACGTTCACCACCAGTATCAATGATCGGGATTGTGGTGCGACATCAGATTTCCTCTGTACCGTGTACAACAACCCTGGCGACCCGAACTCACCGAGCGGTGACGCACCTGCGGGCGATGTTGACTTCGTTCGTGGTTTGAATGCGGGCGGTAATCAGCTGGCTCGGACGTCACGCCACCAAGCTAACTTTACGGCGAGTGCGGTCCAGCCGGTGACAACAGAGTGGGAAGCTTTTGGTCGTGTTGACGTGACTTATCAGTCCAAACAATTTATCACGGCACTGAATGAACAGTTCACGCCCGGCCGGACTTTGGTCAATATGCGCGCAGGTGTTCGCAAGGATGGTCTCGCGATTGAGGGCTGGGTCCGCAATTTGGGTGACACCAATTATACCAACAGTGCTGTTCGTACGGCGGTGCCGGGCGCGTTCCCCGTCTTTAGCCGCCTGGCGTTTATTGCGCCACGCCGCGCTTATGGCTTGACCGTTCGCGTGGAATACTAATTCTACCAGTAGTTTGTCGGAGGAGGACAATTTGAATGACCGATCTGAACTTGCTTAAGGAAAATGTACTGAGTGCAATAGCGTTGAGCAGCGAAGACGGAACTTATTCCGACGAAGCCTATGATAAGGTACAAGCGGCGATTCAGTCGCTTGTCCCGCACTCACCAACACCGCGGCCGATTGATGAACAAGAATTTGTTTCATCAGCATGGGGAACGCTTTACGCGCAATTCGGTCCTCGGCATACGGCGGGAAAACCAATCGAACATGTCAGCAATCTGAAGATACTGTCCTGGGCAAAATTCCCTGAAATTCCTATTTTCATGCGACGTCTCGAGCAGGAGATCGATCATAACACCCGTGCTTACAACAACATTCACTACGTAACGCCTGTCGATGGTGGTATGGAGGCGGCCTATCGCGTTTTTGGTGAATACGCCTTGGATGGTGATGAGCCTCAACGGTATAAAGTGAATTTCTACAAGGGCGACTTTATCGGTTTAAACGGTGAGTCCCCTGAAGGGATCCGCGCGGCATTTGGCATGGATCCCGATCAACCTTTGGAAGTCGAACTGCAGTCGCCGAAGCTTCATTCAGATGTTGTCTACGTCGATGGGGATATGCGGATCAATTATGGCAGCGTTGGCGGTGTTTACGTTCTCAACCGTCTCACATCGCCGATGCAATCTGTCTAATTGATCGCAGATCATCACATGACAGATCAAACCTCCGCCCCCGTGGTCGAAGGCCCTTTGACGGCGCAGCGGGAGACGCTTGATCAGTCTGCGACGTTCGAGCTTCCCTTTTCACGCCGCGCCGCCTGGGCAAGTGGTTCGCTCGGGACCGCGGCGTTCACCAATGCGTTTGCTCTGTTTGGTCTGTTCTTTATGACCAACATGCTTGGCATAGCAGCCGGCGTCGCTGGCGGTTTGATCTTCGTCTCGAAACTCTATGACGCTTTTTCCGACCCGATCATGGGCGGGATCTCGGATGGGTTCAAAAAACTGAACCGTGAACGTCGTCTTTTTCTTCTTCCGGGCGCGGTTCTTTCAGGCTTGATGTTTGTTGTCTTTTTTTTCTTGCCAACGCTTCAAGGAGGATGGGGCGTTGTCCTAACGTTCTTAACGCTTATTGGAATGAGCACGGCATTCACCGTTTATGCGGTGCCCTATCTGGCGATGCCGCCGGAGATCGAGCCGACCTATCAAGGCCGGACAAAACTCATGTCGTACCGGGTGTTTTTTATCATGATCGGTGTGCTGCTTGGATCGGCGGGCGCACCTGTTCTTGTGAGTTTGATGGAAGAGGAGCCACGCGACGGTTATCGGCTGGCAGCGGTCGTTCTGGCCGCGTTTATCATTCTATCGGGGCTCGTGGCGTCTTTGGGGACTCGAGGGCTTGAAAAGCCAGCCCATTCAAAGGATGGTGCAGGGGTTCAGCCTTCTGTTTTTGCTAGTCTTCTCAATGACCCATTGGCGAAGATTGTTGGTATTTTCTCGAACGCGCCATTCCGTGTTCTGACACTTGTTAAACTGCTCCAATTGGCCGTTCTGGCGATCATACTCTCTGCCACACCCTACTTTTTCCGCTATGTTTTGGAGCTTGGTAATGAAACAATAGGAGTTTATTTCTCCGTCTTCGGATTGAGCGGTATTGTTATGATACCGCTGTTGCGGTTTTCGATCGCCCGTTGGGGGAAAAAGACGGCCTATATGCGTTTTCTCGCCCTCTATGCGGTGGGCGTGGCCTCTTGGATTGTTTGGAGCCCGAGCGAGCCTGAAATTTTTCTCTACGTCCGTGCGGCGTTCATTGGAACGGTTTCCACCGGTGCACTCTTTTGTGTCTTGGCCCTTCTTCCTGATACGATGGAATTTGATCGGTTGGCGTCTGGTGAGGCGCGGGAAGGGGCGATGAGCGGAATTTTCACGCTCGTCGAGAAAGTCTCAGGCGCGATCGGTCCACTGATCGTCGGCGTGATGCTCCAGGCGATGGGGCTGATTGCATCCTACGCGCCCGATGTGGTGCAGCCAGCCAGCGCTATTCTGGCCATCAAGCTCTGTGCGTCATTGGTCCCGGCTGGGCTAACACTTTTGTGTATCCCGCTGGTGATGATGTATAAACTTGATGAAGAAGACCTGAAGCAGGCGCGTCTTGCGGCGCATCAAGGATCTTAAAACATGGTGAGTTTCATCCCCCCCCGATCCGTTGCCGAGCTCGAGGTACAATTCGGTGTACGTTATCCTCAAACCATCGGTAGTTTGATCAACGGGGACCGAGTCGAGGATGGTGAGGAGACGTGGTCTCTCCAATATCCAGCGACGGAGGAAGTCTTTGCAAGTGGGGTGAGCCTTGCCAAAGAAAAAGCCGCCGACGTGGCTGAACAAGCAGCCGCTGCATTTAAGGCGGGTGATTGGCGCCTCAAACCACTGTCGGAACGCCAAGCGATTTTTTATCGTGTTGCGGATCAAATCCTGAAGCACAAGGATGAATTGGCTTTCATCCAAGCGCTTGAAACGGGGATACCCTATAAGCAGTTCCAGGGTTTTCACGTACCCCGCGCTGCTGAGAACTTTAGGTTTTTTGCCGATGTGGCTTCGACATTTGCGGGTGAGACATACCAGCAAATGGAGCGTTATTTGTCGTTGACACTGCACGAGCCTATCGGTGTTGGCCTTGTTGTTGCACCCTGGAACGCGCCGCTCGCGCTTGCTTCAATGAAAATCGCTGCCTGCCTGATCACCGGTAATTCATGTATTGTGAAGCCATCGGAGTACACACCCTATAGCGTGTTACGGCTTGCTGAATGCGTGATCGAAGCAGGTGTTCCGTCCACTGCTGTTCATGTGGTCAACGGATTGGGGCCAAAGGCCGGCGCTGCTCTTGTCGAGTCGCCATCGGTCGATGCAATTAATTTTGTTGGTGGAACCGAAACCGGCAAGCGAATCATGGCTGCGGCGTCAGGGACGCTGAAGAAAATAGGATTAGAGCTAGGAGGTAAATCCGCTAACATCGTTTTAAAGAGCGCAGACTTTGAGCGCGCCCTCGATGGATCCCTCATGAGTATTTTCGCGGGCAACGGCGAGCAGTGCTTGGTGGGCTCACGGATTATGATCGAGCGGTCGATATATGAAGAGTTTGCTTCAGCTTTTGTCGAACGCGCCGCCAATCTCAAGATTGGCGATCCGTTTGCAGATGACGTCGAAATTGGGCCTTTGGCTTTTAAATCTCACTATGATCGCGTTTGCTCCTATGTCGGCATTGCGCAAGAGGAAGGCTCTGAGATATTGTGCGGGGGAGGTCGCCCAGAAGGCGCCGATCGCGGATTTTTCATCGAACCCGTTGTTGCACGCGCGCAAAATAACGACGCGCGCATTTGCCAAGAAGAAATATTCGGACCGTACGCTTCTTTAATGCCCATCGATGATCTCGACCAAGGCATCGAACTCGCCAACCAATCAGATTTTGGTCTTGTGTCCTATATTTGGACGGATGACGTGCCTTCGATGATGAAGGCGTCAACGGGGATTCGCGCCGGAACGGTCTGGGTCAACACACCGGTGGCGCGTGATTTGCGCGCACATTTTGGTGGCTACAAGCAGTCGGGCATTGGCCGGGACGGCCTTCCGGGCTCGATTGAACTTTTCACCGAGCAGAAAACTGTCATGCTGCCGACGAACCCTCTTTTTATGCCCAAACTTGGCACATCCTAGGCGTCGTATCCGATTGCCGAGCATGCCTAACGTCTCGACTGACATTCTATCGTGGGCGGCTAAACCGAATGGGAGACGTGTTGCAAGAGGCGTATAATGAATCCAATTGTGGTTGCTGGAGCGGGACCTGCTGGGTGCGCAACAGCGCTGTACCTGGCCCAGAACAACATCCCGGTGATACTTCTTGAGGGGCGTTCTGACCTCCCCTTGGACTTGAGAGCATCGACATTCCATCCCCCAACCCTTGATATGCTCAGCGAGTTGGATTTGACCGCCCCAATGGTCGAACAGGGTTTGATCGTTCCTACCTATCAGTACAGGGATCGAAGGACCAACGAGGTCGCTGAATTCAACCTCGAGCGACTTTCTGGTGAGACAAAGTTTCCCTATCGGTTGCAGTGCGAGCAGTTCAAAATGACTCGGTTGACCATCGAGAAACTAGAGGCACTACCGAATGCTGAAGTGCGTTTTTCGCATCAGGTGATCGGTTGCCGTGAGCACAGCGACCGTGTTGATGTGTTGTGCTACACCGATCGAGGTGAAGAGCGTATTCCTGCCTCGTTCTTGATTGGGGCCGATGGTGCAGATAGCAACGTGCGGCGCTCGTCAGGGGTGATGTACGAAGGCGATACCTACCCGGAAC
>JBCCBY010000130.1:0-8245 GCA_039033795.1 Pseudomonadota bacterium
CCTCATTCGCGGTTCCCAGACGTTTGATACTGGCACGATGTCGGACCCGGTGCTGATCCGCGAAGACGGGGCTTATCTCTATACGCTTCCGAGCGTGATTGATGATGTTGATTTTGGCATTACCCATGTCATCCGCGGCGAAGACCATGTCACCAACACAGCGGCCCAGATCGAGGTTTTTGAAGCCGTGATCGGTTATCGCGGCGATGGCGCAATCCCGACTTTTGGGCATCATTCGTTGTTGGTGGGCAAGGACGGCGAGGGGCTGTCAAAGCGGCTAGGATCGTTATCGATCGAGGCCATGAAAGGCGCAGGGATCGAGCCCGAGGCGATCACCAGCCTTCTTGCGCGTCTTGGCACATCGCAACCCGTTGAACCTGTGCTTGACCTCGACGACCTTGCAAAATCCTTTTCGTTTGAGACCTTGGGGCGTGCTCCGGCGCGCTTTGACGATGATGAGCTCGGTCTTCTGAATGCCAAGGTTCTGCACGCCATGCCGTTTGCCCATGTTCAAGATAGGCTTGAAAAACTCGGCGTTGATGAAGTGCTCTGGTGCGCTGTTCGCGGTAATCTTAACCAGCTTGACGATGCAGCGCTGTGGCGTGACGTGGTCGAGGGCGAGCTATCGCCGGTGATTGCCGACGAGGACAAAGACTTTGCTGCGGTGGCCGCGACCAAGGCGCTGGAGGTGTCGAGTGATGCAGACGGTTGGTCGACACTGACAAGCGCCCTCAAAGCCGAGACGGGGCGGAAGGGCAAAGGGCTCTTTATGCCCCTTCGTCTTGCGCTGACGGGTCAACGGCGCGGCCCTGAAATGCCGGCTATCTTTGCGTTGATCGGAAAAGAGAAAGCTGCCGCTCGGCTTCGCGGAGAGACTGCCTAAGTCTAGGGCGTCACCCGATAGGAGGCGCCCCATGACCACGCCATTTCCTAAGACCCCGCTCACGGCGAGCAGCGATCTTGCCACGCGAATTATTCCGCGTGCCCGCGATCTCGGCGGGTTTGAAGTCCGTCGTGCGCTTCCCTCGCCGCAAAGGCAGCTTGTCGGCCCTTTCATCTTTTTTGATCAAATGGGCCCTGCCGACTTTGCAGCAGGCAAGGGGATCGATGTGCGGCCCCACCCGCATATCGGCCTTGCCACCGTGACGTATCTCTTTGAGGGGCGTATTCGCCACCGTGACAGTCTTGGTACAACGCAAGACATTGAACCAGGTGCAGTCAATTGGATGACGGCGGGGCGCGGCATCTCCCATTCAGAGCGTCTGCCCGAAGATCTCGCTGGACCGCATTCGATGTCGGGCATTCAGACCTGGGTGGCGCTGCCCAAGGATCAAGAAGAGCGTGATCCCAGTTTTTCGCACACGTCCGCCGATCAACTTCCTGTGCTCGATGACAAAGGTGTTTCAGTTCGGATGATTCTTGGATCAGCCTACGGAATGACGGCGCCTGTTGAGACGGCGTCGGAGACGCTTTACGGCGACGTCGTCCTGGCGCCAGGCGCGGTCTTACCCTTGCCCAATAACCACGAAGATCGCGGTATTTATGTGGTTGAGGGCAGCGTGCAGCTTGCTGATAAAGACATCCCGCCTTCGCAAATGCTGATTTTTGCCGAGGGCGATGCGGCGATTAAGGCTGGCCCGGATGGCGCGAGGTTGATGCTGTTTGGCGGCGCCGTCCTCGATGGCCCGCGGCATATCTGGTGGAACTTCGTTGCCAGCTCGAAGGAGATGATCGAGGCGGCCAAAGAGGACTGGAAAAAGCCTGACCATGGTCGCTTCGTTCTGCCGCCCCATGACAGGGACGAGTTCATCCCGATCAACGATTGATCTCATGCCCTTGCGCGCGCAATAGCACGGGCTTTCTCACCACACGTTGCCTTGCGCCTCAATCTGGAGGACATGCGGTCGAGGTTAAGCCTTGGGGACAGCATGGACGCGCTATTTGCTCTGGGATTTCAGGCCGCAGCAGCGGTAACAGATTGGGAAGCAGAGGGGCGCGCAGCGCTTGAAGCGCGAAAGGCTGTTCAGCCCATTGAAGGCCCGGCGAAAAACGTCATCCTGTTCATCGCCGACGGCATGGATGTGACGACCAGCACGGCGGCAAGGATCTTCGACGGCCAAAACAAGGGCGGACTCGGCGAGGAGAACGTCCTACATTTTGAGACACTGCCCTTCACGGGTTTCTCCAAGACCTACAACACCAATCTGCAAGTGCCTGACAGCGCGGGCACGGCCACGGCGATGCTCAGTGGACAGAAGACCAAAGCGGGAATGGTCAATGTCGATCAGACCGTGGCGCGGGGAGACTGCGAAGCGTCGCTTGGTTCTCGGCTGCCCACGATTATCGAAGTTGCTGCTGAAACAAATCGAGCGATTGGCATTGTTTCGACCGCCCGCGTTACCCATGCAACCCCCGCATCGGTCTATGCATCCAGTCCCGACAGCGATTGGGAAGCGGACTCAGATCTGCCCGCTGGTGTCGCCTGTACCGATATCGCAGCACAGTTGATTGAAGCGGGTTCGGCTTATGATTTGCGCCTGGTGCTCGGCGGCGGCAGGAGAAACTTTCTGCCCAGCGCGATGGCTGATCCAGAATACCCCGATGAGCGCGGCGATCGCACCGACGCGCGCGACCTGACTGCCGCATGGCGTGCGCTCAGCCGCGACCATGAGGTGGTGTTCACGGCCGACGCGTTGGCGGCCACTCGCCAAGGCGGCAAAATTCTTGGTCTTTTCGAGCCAAGCCACATGCAGTTCGAAGCAGATCGGGGCGAGGACAGAGGAGGAGAACCATCGATTGCTGCGATGACCGCGTTTGCGATTGAACAGCTTTCGGTGGACGGCGACGGCTTTTTTCTGATGGTGGAAGGCGGCCGGGTCGATCACGCCCACCATGGCGGCAATGCCTTCAGAGCACTGACGGATGTTATTGCTTTTGATGCCGCGGTCAAAGTCGCAACAGAGATGACCGATCCATCAGAGACACTGATCATCGTGACGGCAGGTCATGGCCATACCTTGACCTTCGCGGGTTATCCGCACCGGGGCAATCCAATCCTGGGTGTGGTTCGCTCAGTGAATAGCCAGGGCCAAAACGATGCTTTGCCCATCCAAGCCAATGATCAAAAGCCGTACACTGCTCTTTCTTATGCCAATGGTCCTGGTGCTCGGATTGTGCCGGCAACGGAAAACAGCAGGGCAGGGCGTCCTTTCGTGACGAACGAAGAGGCGCTCACAGAGGATTATCGGCAACAAGCGACAGTGCCCCTCTATTCAGAGACCCATGGCGGGCAAGACGTGGCAATCTATGCCTTGGGGCCCGGCGCTCATCTTCTGAGTGGTGTGAACGAGCAAACCAACATCTATTATGTCATGGAAGACGTCCTGAAGCGCTAGCCTCGACGAACACCTTGCGCTAGGGGCTGGCCTTTCGGGCGATTAGCTCAGTTGGTAGAGCGCCTCGTTTACACCGAGGATGTCGGGAGTTCGAGTCTCTCATCGCCCACCAGGACGGTTGTTTCCTGTGCTGCAGGTCGTCGTCATGCCCCTCAGCCGCATGGCTGGGTATCTTTTTGGCCCTGCCTTGATCAGTCTCATCGTCCCCGCGTCAAGCTCAGCGATAAGGACCAGCCGGTCGTTCACGGCCACCGAAACATCTTGTATCTGTCTTCACGTTTCAAATAGATAATGATAACAGATAGTTGGGCGGCATTTTCCGAACGGTTGTGCTTGTTGCTTGGTAATCGCGTGTGATACGTTATGTTTCAGGTATTTTTATGCAGATAACATCGTGATGATTGATAGGGAGATGGGAAGACAATGCGTCGATATGGTTTGGTGATGGGGTTGGCACTGATCACAGTGGCCGCTTGTCAATCGAGCGGTGATGTGGCTCTTGAGCGTCAGCCCGCTGAAAGTTCCTTACCCATGTGGGTGAGTTCGCCCAATGACGTCAGCGGCTTCTCAGAAACCTATGCCGCGACCGGCTGCTCGACCGCAACGGGCAATTTCTCGGCCGATAAAACGGCTGCTTTGGCCTCTGCGATGGGAGAGCTTACGCGCCGCGCCAATTCGAGGGTTGCGTCGTCGATCTCCACGAGCCTCGAGACCCAGGCTTCTGATACGCAGACGACGGCGTCGTCCAGCAGAACTGAACGGGGATCGACCATCACAAATGATCGCTCGACGGTTGAGCTGACCAACCTGTTTGCTTCAGAAACGCTGACTGATGCGCGTACGCACAAACTTGATTATGTCACCTTGGATGGCACCCGCAATCTCTGCGCCATGGTTTATCTCGACGAGGACAGCAAAAGCGATCTTGTGTCCCGGGTGAACGCGTCACTGGAGCGCCAAGATGTGTTTTTTGGCGAGGATGCCGTCTACGAAAGCCTTTTTAAGCAAGAAGAGCGTGAGCGCCACGAAGGCTCGTTGGGCGACACCTAACGGTTGCCCAGTCGGCCCGTACCACTTGGTCGGGCCAAAGACTGTCCTGTGACCAACGTCGAAGTGAGTGAGCAGCTCATGCTGTAGGGAGGCCTTCGAACATGGTGGAGCACAAAAACCCCGATCGTCGGCGGTTCATTGGTGCGAGCGCTGCAGCCTTCGGTTTGGCTTCAGCTGCTGGGCTGCGGGACAGCGCGGCAGCTGCACCGCAAGACGATTTGGGCTCATCCGCGGCTGATTTTCGGGCGCGGGCGAATGCCCTCCGCGGGGGCTATCGGCAACAATCGACTGAGCTGCGCCAGCGATACGCAACGTATGCTGCAAAAATCAGAGAAGACTGGGGCGCTGACGCCGCGTTGCCCGATGGTGTGACCCTCGTGGAGTACGACGACGAGCGGGCCGCTCGCCGGGTCGTCGATTATGAAGAAGGTTTAGCTGAGGCTGCTCTTCTTCTTGAACCCGATGAAGACCCAAACAGTGTCGATGTGCGGGAGCGCCTCGCTGCGGAAATTGAAGGGATGCTGACGGAGGGGCCAGATCAGCGCGATCTTTCCGCGTTGGCGGAGGAACCCGGCGAGCCAGATCGCCGCGGTGAGCCGATTTTGAATGACCAGGTCGATTTGGGGGGACAGTCCCCGCGATCCTTTGCGCAAGTGATTGCAGCAAAGCCTCCATCGCTGTCGCCCGTTGCAGGGGCGGACGGCATTGAGCGCCAAGTGGTCACCGTTAACTTTAGTCTGCTTCCGGACCATGTAGAGCGGCGCGCCAAACAATTCGCCCCGCTTGTCGATACGCATACTGAAACATTCAGTATACAAACATCAGTTGTTTGGTCAGTGATGGAAACCGAGAGCGCGTTTCGGCCCCGGGCGAAGTCGCACATTCCCGCTTTTGGCCTCATGCAGCTTGTTCCTTGGAGCGGAGGCCGCGATGCGTACCGGTATGTTTACAAAGAGGACCGGATCGTTAGTGAGGAGTTCCTCTATCAACCGAATGAGAATGTGGAGCTTGGTACAGCCTATCTTCGATTGGTCTATGACAATTACCTGAAGTGGATTTCAGACAGCAAGACGCGTCTGTGGGCGAGTATTGCTTCGTACAACACTGGATCGGGCAATGTGAGAAAAGCGTTTGGGCGTAACCAAACGGAGGCAGCCAGGGTGATCAATGCCATGAGCCCGGATGAAGCGTTTGAGCACATGCGTCTTAACCTGCCTTACGCTGAGACTCGCTCATATATCGTCAAGATCCGTGATAAATCAGCTAAATACGGATCAATCGTATGATCAATCTGTGGCCCAAAAAGCTGGGGTTTGGACACCTGCTACGGGGCTTAGCGGCGCTTGCAAGCAGTTTGTTGGTCGCCTGTGCGACCTCGCCTGTGCCGGTGGACCAACTCCCCGATGTGGGCGGCGGCAGTCTCTTTGTTGGCGTTCCTGATTGGTGTCAGGTCATGGACACCGAGACCCTTCTCGCAGCTTGCGAGGGTGTCAGCATTCGGGTGGCGGGCAGCCAGGCGGCGGCGCGCGAAGAAGCGTTGGAGAAGGCTTACACCTCTATTGCTCGAAAACTGGAGGCCAATGTCACCTCCGTGCAGACCGTCAGGCAGCGAATGGAAACGCTAGGAGCGAGGACATCGATCTCCCGCTCGGTGATCGAGGAAGCGATTATTGAGGTTGAGGGCGTCCCCATCACGGGCCTTCAAGAGACCAACAGCGCCGTGGGTGATGTGGCGTCTTACTACTACGTTCGTGTTGAATTGGACCGCGTTGCCGCCGAAGACGAGATTCTCGGCAAGATCGCGGTGACGGATGCTGAAATCGACGCCTACCAATCATTTGTCGCGCTTCCAAACCGGCTTGAACGCGCCAAGGCTCTTTATCCTGTGATCGCGTTGGCCGCGCGTCGAGACAGCCTTGATCGGGAGTTGGCGCTGGTTGGTGTCACCACCAAGCGATTGTCGATGGCGGCGCGCACGGCCGATGTTCGGCGGCGGGCGATCGCCAGCATTGATGATCTACGCTTTGTGCTCGAGCCCAGCGACCGGGGCAGCCTAACGATTGGGACCGACCTTGCGATTGCCTTGAGGGAACGGGCGGGGCTCAACATCCAGCGTGCTGGAGGTTTAGCGGACGTGACGATTGTCTACGCGGTCCGTGAGAGTTTTCGATATGAAGAAAGTGCGCGGATTTTCTCGGCGTCGGCTGACATTAGCGGCAGTCTTCGCGATGCGTCGGGACGTGTGCTAACAGGATTTAACCATGAGGCGAAAGGGTTTGGAGGATCGCGAATCGATGCGCGTCGTTCCTACCAAACTGAACTTGCTGAAGCCGTGGCGGATGATGTTTTGTCTGTGTTGCTGCGGCCATAAACTAAATTTTGGGTGATGTGATGTTGATACAAGGTCGAAAAATGCTCCGTTGGCAGATTGCCATGGTTTTGATGCTGCTTGTCGCTGGATGTTCCACGACATCAAGCGTTCAAGTCACCCGCGCGCCTCAGTCACCGCAAATGAAGGCCCTGATTGATGATGCTGATGGCAGGCCCGTGCGGTTGGCTGTCGCAACGTTGAGCGGACGTGGCGGCCAATCCATCCGTAGTCTTATCGAAGCCCGTGTGACGTCGGCGACCGGTGCGACAGGAAAACCTGTTTTTACCGTGGTCGAAGACTTCAACCGCGTTGACTTGGAGCGGAGGTTGGGGCGCCAAGCATCAAGCGGACTGCTTGATCGGAGCACGGTGGTTGAGCTTGGGCGCTTAACCGCGGCGGAAATCGTGCTTTATGGCAATGTGTCGACCTATAGCATCGAGTCCGAGTACCTGCGGGAAAACCGCCGGGTTTGCCGGGGAACCGACAGCAAGGGCGTCTGCCAAGGCTATCGTGACACGACGATCTCTTGCGTTATTCGCAGCGCAACGGTCAGTTTTACCGGACGGGTTGTTGAGCTTTCCGAGGGGCGTATCCTGACAGCGAGTCCAGCGACGGGGGGCGAAAAAATCAAGCAGTGCGATGGCGAAGCGCCCAGGCGCATTGATAGCGATGAGTCCTTTTGGTCGGCTGTTTTCACAAGTGCAACGGCCACACCCCCGAGCGACTCCGAACTGCTTGAAACATCAGCAAGCGAAGCTGTGTCACTCTTCATTCGCCAAATTGCGCCGTATCAAGAGAACATGATTGTTGCATGGAGGACGGGCGGTGCCAATCTGTCCAGCGATGGCCGCGCCAGGATGGCTGGCGCCATTGAGTTTGTGCAGCAAGGTCAAACCGCCGAAGGATGCGGTCGCATGTTTGATCTTGCGAAAACCGAGCGCGATTTTGATCTGATTTACAATGTTGCCGTCTGTAACGAGATCCAGGGAAATCTTGAACAGGCGCTGACCATATTTTATGGCTTGCAGCAGCAATTGGTGTCGCCAGACAGCAGCGTCAGTGCACGAATCGAAGAGCTTCAACGCCGAATTGCTGACCAATAGGCGAAAGACTGCGCATCGTTTTAACGGTTAAGAGCCGACGAGCCTTGCCCGGTGGCGCCTCTATCCATCACGTGCGGCGGTGGAGCCCGCTTACAAGTAACAAGCCAAATAGGCAGCTGTTGCTTTCTCGCCCTCGTTAAAGACGTTGCTGCGCCGATCGGGGGGCAAGGCGTGAAACCGTCGTTCGGCCGCCTCGACAATCCCCATGACCATGGCAGCGATGTCTTGCGCTTCGTCTGGGTGTAGGCCCGGGCGCACCGGCCCCTATAGCCGCCGGGCGGGTGGCGAGGAGAGAGAAGAATGCACATCGAACCGGGCGTCGTGGA
>JBCCBY010000131.1:0-8231 GCA_039033795.1 Pseudomonadota bacterium
GCGCATTTTCAAAAAGTGGTTGAAGAATGAAACTCGGTACAGGGACATCCAATGCCTCTTCTGATGCTTCGAAGTCTGTCAGGAGACGGTCACCAAACCGGGCTTTCTCGATGGACAGGTAGAGCTCGCTCACCGCCAATTCATCGCGAAGGGGGTGTTGAAGAGCGTCGTCTTGCTCAAGCGATGTTCGGAGAAAATCACCGATGCGGCCAAGCATTTCGATCGCTTTGGCGCTATCGTGTCTGCGCACCATGGCGGTGACTGAATTGAGGGCGTTGAAGAGGAAATGAGGATTCAACTGATATTTCAGCATACGAAGCTGTGACTCGCGGAACAACGACTCTGTTTCAAGTCGTTTGAGCGTTTCCTCCTGCGCTTTGGCACTAGCCGCGAGGGCTGCTTTCTCCGCCTTCAGGAGGCGCTCATGTTCCTCCAACCACTGACGATAGTATTTTAAAGCATGGTAACAAAACGACCACGATCCATAGACGATAACCGACGCGTTAAACCAGCCTCCCCAATCAGCCGCGTCGACCCGTTCACCCGTTAGCCAAGTGAACGTTGTGAGGCGCAACGCTGTCCACACCAGCGCCGCCACAATCACCGCGAGCGCGATCAACATCATCCTTCGAGATAAGGGGGCGGACCATTGGGTCTGAGCAACCCAACGCAAGGGATGGCTGACCATCAGACCAAGAACGGACTGCAAGACGGTATGGGCCGCCGGGGTCCACTGCCCAGGATTGTACCAGAGCGTGAGACTTAGATAAGTGAGCATGGCCAGCGCTGACCAACCGATCGTCTGAAACAACCAGTACTGTTTCGCCGGTGATGCCCGCCACCATTGTCCTTCTTGAAGAAATCTGGTCAGCATCCCATCCCTTTAAGGGTCTTTATCGGTTTCAATCAACGCCCTGTCCGTCCCCACCGTCCCTGATCACGACGACCGGGTTGCGCGCGACACACACAAAGAGGCACACGGATGCTGACAACTGTTGTCTGTGATGACGAGAAGCCTGCCCTCGAATTGATGGTATCGCTCCTTGACGACACAGGCGCGGTCGACATCAAAATGGCTACACAGTCGATCGTCTCAGCGCTTGAGGCGATCAACAATGGCGGTGTTGATCTTGTTATCTTTGATGTCGACATGCCGCGCTTCACAGGCGTGGAAGCGGCGCAAAAAATAACCGTGGCGCCAAAGCCTTTGCTGGTCTTCACCACAGCGCATCCAGAATATGCGGTGGAGGCCTTTGGTGTTGATGCCATCGATTATGTCTTGAAGCCTTTGACACCTCAACGAATTGCACAGGCCATCGATAAAGCCGTCCGGATGAATGCCCTCATTGCCGCAAGCGAGACAGTCTCTGACACTGACGTGCCTGAGACCCTCGATAGCCGGCCAGAGGTTCTGAAGGTCAAAGACATGGGCAATGTTTACTTCGTGCCTTTTTCCGAGGTGACCTCGATCGAAGCGGCAGGCGACTACTCCTTGGTCCACACAGCTGATCGCGACTACGCCATGCGTAAAGCCATCAGGACTTTAGAGTCCGAGCTACCGGTATCGATGTTCATCCGTGTCCACCGATCCGCCATTGTTGCAGTGCCGCATGTTCGAGAAGTCCGAACGCTGCCGAAGGGTGAGGCCTCGATCTTGATGAGCAGCGGGAAAACAGTCAAGTCGAGCCGAAGTTACAAAGAGGCGGTCCGTCGCCTGATCGATGCCAAGTCATCATGACGGACATATTGTGCACTGCACGATCCATTCTACCGCACGTATCGACCAATCTGTCGAGAATCCGTTGCATCAGACGGTCAAGATCGACGACATACGGGACATAAAGGTTCCGGGACAGGGGACAGGTGAGGAGAGCTCAGGTGAAACGGTTCTTTGCGGCGCTGAGTGCAATGAGCATCTTGTTGAATGCAGCAATTTCGCAAACACCGGATGCAGATGAAATAGAGACCAGTGTCAACGCTCTGATTGCGCAAATGACGATCGAAGAAAAAGTGGGGCAATTGACCCAGTTCAACGGCTTTTGGGACGTCACTGGTCCAGCACCGACCGGCAGGGAACAGCAAAAAAAGTTTGAGATTGTTGAGGCCGGTCTTGTCGGCTCGATGCTGAACGTCATTGGCACCGAAGAGGTCAAAGCCATCCAAGACTATGCCGTTGAGAACTCACGTCTCGGTATCCCGGTGATCTTTGGGTATGATGTGATCCACGGACACAAGACAATATTTCCCTTGCCCCTGGCCGAGGCTGCGAGCTGGGACATGGAGATGATCGAGCGGACTGCCCGTGTAGCGGCGGTTGAAGCCTCGGCCCAAGGCCAAAACTGGACGTTTGCTCCGATGGTTGATGTGTCGCGGGATGCGCGCTGGGGGCGCGTGATGGAAGGAGCAGGGGAGGACCCTTACCTCGGCTCGCGGATCGCCGTCGCGCGGGTGCGAGGCTTTCAGGGTGATGATTTAAGCGCGCCTGACACCATCGCGGCAACACTGAAACACTTGGCGGCGTACGGATTTGCTGAGTCGGGTAAAGACTACAACGCCGCGGAAATCGGTACAGTCACGCTCTTCAACACAATTCTTCCGCCCTTCAAGGCAGGAATTGAAAAGGCCAATGCCCGTACAGTGATGAACGCATTCAATACGGT
The DNA here is from genome assembly GCA_039033795.1 of Pseudomonadota bacterium. Lineage (GTDB taxonomy): Bacteria > Pseudomonadota > Alphaproteobacteria > Caulobacterales > Parvularculaceae > Parvularcula. The sequence continues at coordinate 2,661 of JBCCBY010000131.1, forward strand.
CAATGGTATCCCAGCGACAGCCGATCCCTTTTTGCAGCGCGACATCCTCAAAGGCGAATGGGCCTTTGACGGATTTGTTATCTCCGATTGGGGCTCCGGTCGAGAGATGATCGATCACGGCTTTGCGGCAGATGAAGAGGATTCCGCGCGGCTTGCGATCAACGCGGGCTCTGACATGGATATGGAAAGCTATGTTTTTCTCGATCATTTGGCCGGCCTTGTGCAAAGCGGCGACGTCAGCATGGACCATATCGACGACGCGGTCCGTCGTGTGCTCCGGGTCAAGCATGAACTTGGCCTCTTTGATGATCCGTATCGGTACATTAATCCTGAACGAGAGGCACAGTCCCTGTTGACCGATGATCATCGTCAAACGGCCCTTGAGATGGCTGAACGATCGATCGTGCTTTTGAAGAATGACGGAGGGCTGTTGCCCCTCGACCCGAGTCTGAAGGTGGCGGTGATTGGCGCGCTTGCATCGGACAAGGACAGCCCACTTGGCAATTGGCGTGCGCAGGGCGATGCCAACTCGGCCGTTTCCCTCATCGAGGGATTGGAGAAAGCGGGTCTCAATTTTCACCACACACAAGGCGTTCCGCTTCAGATCGGCGACGCTGGTTTCGCCGATGAAGTGAAGGTCAACATCGCCGACCGTTCGGGCATCGCCGACGCTGTTGATGCTGCGCGGCAGGCGGATGTCGTGGTGCTCGTTGTGGGCGAAGATGCCTTGCAAAGCGGGGAGGGCCGAAGCCGTGCCAAGTTGGGTCTGCCCGGTCTTCAACAGGAAATGGTCGAAGCCGTTGTGGCAGCGAACCCTTTCACGATCATGGTGGTGATGAGTGGCCGTCCTTTGGTGTTGACGTGGGCGGACAAAAACGTGCCCGCCATTGTCCAAGCATGGCATTTGGGTCACGAGAGTGGGCACGCGCTCACCCGTGTTTTGACCGGTCAATACAATCCAAGCGGTAAGCTTCCCGTGACGTTTCCTCGTTCCGTCGGGCAAGTGCCCATTTACTACAACCATCTGCGCACCGGCAGACCCGGTCCCAAAGACGAGGTCTTTTGGTCCCACTATATCGATGAAAGCAACGCGCCGCTTTATCCGTTTGGACACGGACTGAGTTACACGACGTTCGACTATGACCGTCTAAGGCTACGGCAAAGAGGGGACAACATCGAAGTGTCCGTGTCCGTTCGCAACACAGGATCACGTGATGGCGAAGAGGTGGTGCAAGTCTATCTGCGTGATCGCGTTGCCTCCGTCAGCCGTCCGGTGAGAGAGCTCAAGGGATTTGAAAAGGTCTCGCTGAAGCCTGGCGAACGACGCCAAATCACCATGATGCTCACGCCGCAAGAACTTGGGTTTTATAACACTCGCGGAGAGTTCGTGATCGAGCCAGGAGTCTTCGATATCTTTGTGGGCGGATCTTCAAATGCCGACTTAACACAGTCTATCGAGTATCGCGTGAACTGACGGTTCATTATGGCCAGTTCTTCTGCAGTGCAATAAAACCGTGCGCTGCAGCAATTCCCATCCATCGCATCATTGGCCCAATTCGACGCAAAGCCGTTGATGGCGCTGGCAAGCGTGCGCAGTCTTAGGCTGCAGAAAAGGTCCACGAAATGAGGGGCCTTCGCAGGGATGGAATGAATAGAAAGACTTTTGCTCTGGGCGTTTTTTGCTTTGCGGTCTTTTTTGGCACCGTCGGAAGCAGTGCCGCCAATGGTTGGACAACCGTGTGGGTTGATGACTTTGACGGCAGTTCCCTTGATCTCACCAAATGGACGCCAGAACAGTCATGCTGGGGCGGCGGTAACGATGAACGTCAATGCTACACAGATCGTCCCGTCAACGTCTCGGTTGAGGACGGTGTTCTTAGGCTTCAAGCCAAGAAAGAGCGTTTCACGGGACCTCTCTATCCAAGAGGCACGCCCAGGGATAGAGGCGCGAAACGTACACAGAATTACACGTCTGGTAAGGTCCATACGGTGGATAAAGCCACCTGGACCTATGGTCGATTTTCCGCGCGCCTGAAGCTTCCGGAAGGCCAGGGAACTTGGCCAGCATTTTGGATGATGCCCAGCACAAGCGTGTACGGTGCATGGCCGTTATCGGGCGAGATTGATATCATGGAGGCCGTCAACCTGAAAACCCCGTGTGAAGATTGTTCCGGCGGTTTTGAAAACAGAACAATCGCCGCACTTCATTTCGGTGACCTTGTCCCCAAAAACACCTATTTAACCGCAAAACACAACAGTTTAGGTGACGTATCACCAGCCGATGAATGGCGCGTCTATAGTGTTGAATGGGCCGAGGATCTGATCCAATGGTTTGTCGACGGAGACATTGTTCTTCAGCTGTCGGCGGACAGCTGGTTTACGGCGTCCAAAGCCGCTGATGGACGACCACACGCCCCATTTGATCAGCCATTTCATCTTATCCTCAATTTGGCTGTGGGCGGAAATTTATCAGAAAAATCCAATCAGCGTGGGTTTTCGCAGGACTCCTTTCCAACTGAATTGCTGGTGGATTGGGTGCGCGTCGATCAGTGCAACGAAGATATAGAAACAGGGAGGGCGTGCATGACAGACATTCAGTGGTCAGGCACGCCCGAAACACCCTGGGAAGTTCAGGCGCGGTGACAAGCGCTGTTAAAAAAACGCCAAGACGGGAGGGCGCAATGAAAAAAGAAGAGAACATCAGGAGACTGAAAGGCTCGATAGCACTGCTCAGCAGTGCCTCTATCCTCGCGATGGCCACACCAGCCCTCGCCCAAGACACAGAGTCCGATTCCTCGGCGTTAGAAGAAGACGTGATCATTGTTAGTGGTATCAGCAAATCACTGGCGGCGTCGTCGGATGTGAAACGCCAGGCACGCGGTGTTGTCGATGCGTTGACAGCGGAGGATATCGGTGACTTTCCCGACACCAACCTCGCTGAGTCGCTTCAACGGATCACCGGCGTCTCCATTGACCGGCGCAACGGTGAGGGCAGTCAAGTCACCGTCCGCGGATTTGGCCCCGATTTTAACCTCGTGCTCCTGAATGGTCGGCAAATGCCCACCGCCTTCAACGAAGGAGATACGGCACCCGCATCGCGGAGCTTTGACTTCGGCAACCTCGCTGCCGAAGGCATTTCGGGTATTCGCGTTTACAAAACAGGTCGCGCTTCGCTTCCCACGGGCGGTGTAGGCTCGACACTGAATATTCTCACTGCTCGACCTTTTGACTCGCCCGGCCTGCGCTTTTCCATCGGTGCAAAGGCAGTGGTTGATAATTCGGACACGTCGCTTGATGACGGATCCAGTGTAACGCCTGAATTTTCTGGGATTTTCTCCAACACCTTTATGGATGATAAGGTCGGGATCACGGTCACCGGGAGCTACCAAGATCGTGAAAGCGGCGTCGCACAGTTTGGCACGACAAGCGGTTGGCGGGGCGCCTATCTTGGCTCGACGATCAATGAATGGGGTGTGTTGCCGCCAGCAAGCAGTGGTCAGGTGACGAACCGTCCAGAGGGTGACCAGATTTATTCGGTTCCGCAGAATGCCAATTATCAACTCTCCAGCATCGATCGAGAACGGATCAACGGCCAGGTTTCCCTTCAATACAAACCAATTGAAACAGTCACCGCGACGCTCGACTATTTTTACTCAGAGAACACCGTGGAAATCGAACGGTCAGATCTCTCGGTCTGGTTCAACCATGGCAACACGACCAGTGCGTTCGGTGACGGATCAATTGCGGATATTCTGTTTTACAATGAAGACTTCGGTGACGGCGGATCGGACCTTTCCATGGGTGCATCACAAGTCGCCACCAAAAATGAAAACCGCTCGCTCGGCTTCAATGTCGAATGGGAAGTGAACGAACGACTGACCTTGGAGATTGATGCGCATAGCTCAACTGCTGAATCCAATCCCGATAGCCCTTATGGATCAGCAGGTGTGGTATCAACTGCGGACTTTGCCTTGCGAAGCCAAGGTCTCGATTTCACGACTGAGCTTCCAAGTCTTTCTTTAGGCTTCCAAAGTCCGTTTACCGACATCAGCGAAGATCGGATGGTGGCCACCGGTTCGACGTTCCAGGCCGCATCAATCGAAACCGATATCGACCAAGTTCAACTCTTTGCGAACTATCAGCTCGATAACAGGTTTGTCCAAAGCATAGACTTTGGTGTGTCGTACACAAAGAATGAATACCGCGGTACATTTTTCAACAACCAGCGCGACAGTTGGGGCGGTGTGGGCACCCCAGACGATTATCCCGATGATATTTGGACGCGTGCAGATCTTGCTGGAAACTTCGATGCATTTGGCGGGTCAAACAGCACGTTCCAAGACTTCTTCATTGTGGACTTTGAGCAGCTGGTGGCAACACTCGACCAGCCCATCGGCAGCTTCGATGCGATCTGCGGCGGGGACGGTGTCTGTACCAATGACGGAAGTGTGCAGACAGATCGCCGCTCCGAAGAAGAAAGCATCGCCGCTTTTATTGAGCTGAGTACCGAATTCGATCTAGGCCCATTTCCGGCCTCGATCATTGGCGGTGTGCGCTACGAACAGACCGACGTGACCTCGGAAGCGCTGGTGAATGTTCCCATTGGTTCTCAATGGGTTGCCGACAATGAATTTGGCCTCATTTTCGGACCAGATCGTACGTTTACGGAGTTGGAGGGTGACTATGACTACTGGTTACCTGCGGTCGATTTCCAAGTGGAGCCTTATCAAGATGTGGTGCTGAGAGCCTCCTACAGCCATACCATGACGAGACAGAGCTATTCTGATATCCAAGGCGGAATCGTGGCCGATCCTCTGTTCCGTGTGGATGGCGGTGAGGCCGGCGCAGGAAACCCTGCCTTGCTTCCGCTGCTCTCGAAAAATATCGATGTGTCTGCGGAGTATTACTATAGCGAAGGTAGCTATATCTCCGCCGGCTTTTTCTGGAAGGAAGTGGACAATTTCGCCGCAACAGACGTAACCGTTGGAAACGTTCTGTTCGATAACATCGCCACACCGATTGATGGTGCGCGCTACGCAGCTGCTGTGGATGCACTTGGCACAACAGACTCCGCTGCTGTGCGTCAGTGGATTTTTGAAAACGCTGATCCATCAACCTTCGAGATCACCGGCACGAACTCAAGCAATGGCAACTTCACAGGCAATATTTTTGGTGTTCCTGGAGAAGACCCGGCGCTCGGCTTCCGCTTGGCTCAACCTTTTAACTCGGACTCCAAGTCCGTGGACGGTTGGGAATTTGCCTGGCAGCATATCCTGGGTGACACCGGCTTTGGTTGGATCGTGAACTATACGATCGTCGATGGTGATCTGACGTTTGACAATGACACCGTCCCTGCCTTTGCCAATCAACCAAGCGAAGGGTCGGGCCTCACACCTCTTGTTGGGTTGTCCGATACCTTCAACATTATTGGGTTCTATGACAAAAATGGGATTGAAGCACGGCTCGCTTATAACTGGCGGGACGAGTTCCTCAGTTCCGATATTGGCGTCAGCGGGACCCCCACCAATCCACTTTATGTGCAGGAGTATGGCCAACTCGACTTTAATGTGA